>CAZEPC010000106.1:0-12699 GCA_964513765.1 uncultured archaeon | reverse complement strand
TCTACACTATGAAGTCACCCCAATTATTATGGGATATCATAATAGATGATCACATGAATGAGAATACATTTCTTCCCGCACTCAAAGAGATAGGCGTGTTTATCGGTTTTATTTTTGGATTCCCGATTTTAGGCGGACTTATTGTCTTTTTTGAGATGCGAACCCGCAAGATACCCTTGAAAACTGCAAAAAGAACAATATTAGGGGGGATGGGCATGATGTTTGGTGGTGTGTTGGCTATGCGATTTGTTCCTCTTTTAATACCAAAAACCACGACCCTGTTTATGTTATTGTCAATATTAACAGTAATCCAATACGCGTCCTTGATGCTTCGTGAAAAATCGAATAAGTAATGGCTGTATCCCTATCAAAGCCTTATTTTTTTTAACTGATTCTCTACAAATCTTTATGGGTGAGGCTGAGAATATGTCCGAGCTTCTCCTTTTTAGTTTTCATATATTCTTCCTTAACCTTATCGGGTGAGATCTCGATATGTACCCTGGAATTAACCTTTATTCCATTATTCTCGAAAGCATTGACCTTTTCCATGTTGTTGGTAATTAGCCGGACCGATTTTATCCCCATTTTTTTTAAAATGGCAATAGGAACATTAAAATCCCGTCTGTCTGCATCAAATCCCAAAATTTCATCTGCTTCAACCGTATCGAGTCCATCATCTTGAAGGGCAAGCGCTCTCAGCTTATTAAGCAACCCCATACCCCTCCCTTCCGCTTGATGATAAAGTAAAACTCCCCTTCCTTCTTGTTCGATCATCCGGACCGATTTTCTCAATTGCGGGCCACAATCGCATCTTTTACTGCCCAATGCATCTCCCGTGACGCATGAGGAGTGAACCCGTGTAAGAATATCTTCCCCATCCTCTATATTTCCTTTAAGTAGAATAAAATGATCTTTTCCATCCTTATTGTTGGTGAAGCCGAGAATCTGGAAATGCCCGTATTTAGAGGGAAAATCTGCAACGGATATTAGTTTCACGCAGATATTCTCGGGGCAATTGTAGCATTTTAATTCGTGCTCACAATTTCTCAATGATTCAATATCCTGCATGAGGATTTCTTCAATCGAGGGTTTTTTCATATACAACAAAAAACCGATAAGGCTTAAAATTCTAGCCTTAATCATTCATAAATTGCTGAAAAAACAGAAAAATGGGTAAAAGCTGGGATATCAATTCATTATTGGATTGAATGTCGATTATTTGAGAAAATCTCATCTATTTTTTCTTGATATTGATCCATAATTTTTGAACGTTTGAGCTTCAGAGATGGAGTCATTAAGTTGTTCTCCTCGGTCCAAGCATTAGGTACAATTCTGAATTCTTTTATGGTTTCGAAATGGCTAAGTCTTCCTTCTTGTGCTTCTTTTATCTTTTCATGGAAGAATTGGTGTACTTTAGGGTGTTCGGTGAATGTACCGTTATCTAAATCCACCAATTCGGGAATTTGTAACATTTCTGCAATTTCCTCTTTTAATTCGAAGTTCGGCACAATCAAGGCCGCGATGAACTTCTCTCCCTCACCCAATAAGAGCACTTGTTCAATATACTTATTCTGTTTATAAACCGGTTCAACATGTTTCGGTGCTATTTTCTTCCCTGTACGCAATACAATTATGTGCTTTGCCCGCCCGATTATTTTTGCATAGCCATCCTCGTCAATAGTTGCCAGATCTCCCGTCCTAAGCCAATGTTTTCCATCAATTTCAGCGAAGGAATCCTCTGTTTCTTCGGGTCTTTTATAATATCCCGACATCACATTCGGTCCATAAATTAATAGTTCTCCTTCTTCAGAGATTCGGGCTTCTACCGGTTTGTAGGGTATTTCACTTCCCCACTTATCCCACCCAATAGTGGGTCCGATGCTCCCGATTTTATTCGATGGGTATATATCCGTGGTATCTTCCGGACGATTCACATGTGTAATTGGTGCTGCTTCAGAAAGTCCATATCCCTCTAGAATTTCTACCCCGGCGGCCCAAAAGAATTTCCCTATCTCTGGATTCAATGCCGCGCCCCCAGATACGAATATTCGAAGTCTGCCTCCCAATTTTTCCCTGAGGGATTTGAATACCACTTTGGTGTAAAGATTATGGATAAATTGTTGAAAGAAATTCGGTCGCTTTCCCTCTTGAACTTGGTTGCAGAGTCTTTTCCCAAATGAAATTCCTTTCCGAAAAAGAAATTCCTTAAAATTACTGAGCCCTTCTACATTTTCCCAAACTCTTTTGTAAATCTGTTCGAATACATAGGGTACTCCAATCATGGCTGTTGGCTGAAAATCGTGAAGATTATCGACCAAAGAATCGTAATTTTTAGCGAAGCATAAACAATTCCCTTTCAGAATTGCCCCAATATATTCCACTGTATGTGCAAATGAATGGGCCAGAGGGAGGTATGTAGTGGTCACCTCGTTGTGTCTTATCCCTACTGCAATGTAACCCATCATTGCATCGGAGATAAAATTTTTATGGGAAAGCATCACCCCTTTTGGAACACCCGTTGTACCAGAAGTGTAAATAATCGTGGCTAAATCATCTTCATGAATTTGTTCGATTTTTTCAGATATTATATCTGGATTATCATTCAGAAATAATTTTCCTAAACCCAATATTTCATGTAAATGATAAATATCTTCTTTTTTATCACTTTGCCGATATTCCTCCAGGTTCTTAAGGTTCTCTTTTTTGGTGAGATCGATGCCCGTTTCCTCATCCACCATATCAATAATGATTACTTTCCGGAGCTCGGGTAGATCTTTCCAGATCTTCAAGACTTTTTGTAAGTTATTAAGTCCATCCACAAAAAGAAAAACACTATCTGAATCATCCACCTCAAATTTTACCTGTTCATAATCCAAAGTTCGAAATATGGTAACCGAAGATGCTCCCGTTGAGAGAATACTTAAATCAGTGATGCACCAATGGTGGGAAGTATGGGCTAAAATTGCCGCGTGTTCTTGGGCTTTGAGTCCAAGTTTAATAAGTCCCGCTGCCAGTAAAAAGACCTTTTCCTTGTACTTAGCGAAATTATATTCTTGAATTTCATCGCCTTTGAAAAACTTTAATGCGATTTTCTCTGGATTACTGGTCACGGTATTTAGAAACATGGCGGGAATGGATTGATGGTGTTTAAAATACATTTTTTTACTTTGATTTTCTGATGCCATAACCAAGATAATGATCTCGTTTATATAAAAAACTTTGCCTCATAATTTTGAAGGGGAGGAGTGAACAACCCTAATGTTGCTAACTGCTTAATCTCGGAATTTCTCAATTTTTTCGGAAACAACAAATGGGTGGGAAGATAAAAACTCTATGGAAAAAAGGAAAAATCTCTGTTTACCCGGAGTGTTGATGAATGAAATTGCCTATTTTTTGCCTAATCTTGTACATCAAGCGGGGATCACGTTTAAAATCCTTATGATTTGTAATCATATCCTCGAGAAGTCCGTTTATCTCCGCTTGGAATGCGGTGGCTTTTTCTTCATTGCTAGTCCCACGCATTTCGTTGATAGTTTCATTCAATAACCAGAAATACTCGTAATCCTCTTGGGATTGAAAAAGTTGTTCCCAGCGAATTGAATCATACACATTCTCATCTAAATCCTCATATAATAAAACACCATCACCCCATCCGTTGTAGCCCACGGCGTAGTTCTGGTGTCGGTAGGACCAAGACCTCCAGAAAAGGTATCCGTCGAGCCCGTGATGATAGACTTGCCACATTAAGAGCCTAGTTTCAAAGAGATGGTTGAAAAACATTGTATTCGGATAAGGTGCCACTGGCTGGACGCATGTGTAGAACCATACCTCATCTCCCGCAGATTGCCTCTCTCTGACAGCTTCCTCGTCGTACATAGAATTAAGGGGTATCCAAATATCAATATAATCATATACCGGTTCTGCCTCTTTCGTAGGTGCATAGGTGATGGCCATTTTGAGTTCGGGGGCCACATCTTTGATATCTTTTAGAATTGGCGCCAATTTCTCAAAATATTCCTCTAAAGTCACCCCTGCCGGAAGATGGTACTGAGGTTCATCAATATCATAGAAGTAGGCTTCATCGTCCCATCCCTTATCCATAAAGTGTTGATTGACCTCGCGATAATAATTGATGGTGCCGTTGTACCATCGTTCGTCCTCCCATCTTTCGGGATTTCCAGATATGTCCAAGGGGGAAGTCACACGAAATCCTGTTTCTCCGTTCGCCAAATTTTCGGCCGTTTGTTGATCCCACCACGTCCAGTTGAAGATCCACGTGTAATCGGTTTCGTTAAACCAACATGCATATCCCGTCCAATCATCTTTAGTGGGATCGGAGATGTCATCAATCTTCACTCCATAGGAATTGATTCGATGATCGTAATAGTGCTCAAGCCAGCGCTGTTCATGTGTTTGCCCACCCACATTTCCTCTGATGTGTCTCTCCTCCGGAATGGAAAAATTCCATACTTTCACGGAAAGATCCAAGGTCGCCTGTGGTTGATTCTTCCGATCGAAGTAAATCTCTATATCTCCATTATATGTATCGGAAGCAACCATTCCAGATCGGATACTGACCCAAAATACGTGGTTCCTTCCGGGGGAAAGGTGCGGCTGATTTTGCCACGGTTCCAACCAATCCGCGTACTGCCCGTTAAGAAGCGGTCTTGCGTATCGTATGGAGATATTCTCTTTGGAGATTGTGTTATTTTGGTTTAAATTTCCTTGTAAATCGTGGATTTTAAATGATATATCGTTGAGATAGGTCTCTAAGGGATTAATGACAATTTGGAACGCCTCATATTCATTTTTTGCCATTGAAAGAGAATATTGTCCCGCTTTTGTGGGGCTAGGTGCTGCAATCATAGCATCAGGGGCCACATGTTCGCTATTATTTTGGATCCAGATCAAATGGCTCCCTCTTTCGAATCCGACCACCGGTCTTTCGTGAGTTTTCTTAAAACCTTGTGCTTGCACGATTGAAATAGGAACAAGGATGATCACAAATAGTAAGATTGTTCTAAAAAGGGTGCGAGTGCTTATCTTCGCGGGTATCTGGTTTTCCATGGTAAATCCCTCCTTCCTTCTTCCTTGGTTGCTTCCCGTTTTAGATCGGTTATTAGGGGGTTTCTTTTCAGATTCGTCGTAATCAATTCTCTTTGCTTCGGTTTCCCTTCCAAGTCCTATATTTTCTTCAGAGGTCTCGGTTCCCTTAACTTTTTTCAATATCGTGAGGATCGCTACTAATCCAAAGATGACTGCAATCGCGATAAACCCCAGAGTGGTAATAGTATAATACAGATCTCCAGGTTCTGGGATTCCCTTACTTGTTCCTCCTCCGTAGGTAAAAATATTAAAATTCGGCACAAAGATCATCAATCCTGCACCCAAAAAAAGTAAAAACCACCATCCATTCCAAAATAATACCTTCTGGTTGTGGGTTTTATGAGTTTTGGGTGTTTCGGGGTAAAACATGGAGAAAACACCTTTATAGAACAAAAAGACCGATATCCCGGTGATTAATCCGTGAAGAAATCCTCCTATATAGGAAAAGGGCCAAATATCAGAGTAAAAGCTGCCCTCGTAGTTATAGCCATGTGTAAAGCTATCATAAAATGCCAGCCCAAAGTGGATAAGAAAGAAGAATAGTCCCGCGAATGTGATCTTTTTGGGGTGAGATCTAACCCATTGATTTTTCTTAAAGATGGATTTTTCCAGAAAAATTAACGCCAATTTTCCTAAAAGTATGCCCAATATAAAATAAAATAGGTACTGGGAGAAGAACCTCGGCCGGGAAATCCCAAATACTCCTATTAAAAGAAGAGGGGAAAGGATAATCATCCCAAAATCAACCACCCTGTGTCCTATCTTGTAATTCATGTTTTTAGGATGGGGAATTGATTTTTGGATTTGTATTTCACTCACAAACAAGAAAATGACAAACATTAATCGCGAAAGTGCCATTATGGTGCTTAAGCCATAATAAAGAATAAAATATCCTATAAGTAATCCTGCAGATAATAAATATTGTTTTTTAGAATAATCTTCAAAAGTTGAAGATTCGGGAGTGTCGGATTCGGGAATGTTGGATTCGGGAATGTTGGATTCGGGGGTATCACTTCTAAAAACGCGATTCCGCTCCGAGGAGAGGATTGCTATTTTGCTCCCTTTATTGATCAATGGGTTAAGGATGCCCAATAATTCGATGCCGGCAATTGAATTAACAAACACTGCGATAATGAAAAGATTACGCCGAGTGTAAAGTGTCCAGAGGGTTAAAAAGACCAGACTGCTGGTTAGAAAAAATAGAAATAAGCTTTCTCTTTCGCCTAAAATATCAAAAAGTGTTTGGTTTCCTTTCTTTTCTGTTTTTGACGCTCTATCCTCCCGTGTTTGGTTGTGTTTTTGTTTCAAATATATATGGATCTCTAAATTAAAAATGATGATTGTGCTGGTAAGAAGTATTCCCATGGTATTCGGATACATGATAAACAACCAAGATCCGGCGCTCATGTACGATTCCATATTGATCCCCGATTCAACCAAAAGGATCCATCCAAACCAGATATAGAGGGCGGCATTAGCCGCATGAAGAGATAGAAGGGTTACTTTCGGTTTCTTCCGGAATAGTTTCACAATTGCATAGGAACCTGCTTGCCCCAAAATGATATAATTGAAGATGTCCAATACAGGGGGGTGATCGATCGGATTAAATAACTCGTAATTTAGAAATAAGTTGAATAGAAGCCAGTAAAAAACTGCGGAGATTCCCAGATTTACGATAATTCTCATAGGGTTGTGCTTCATAATGCTCAAAAAAATGCCTAAACTAATTTAAATTTTATTCCAAATTCTCCTCCCTCCAGCTCTACCATTTGACCTTTATTTCTTCTTTCAATTTTGGTAAATATCTGTTTGAGTTCTCCCTCGGGGAGGTTTGCAAAATCTTCGTCGCTATTTCTGATATCCATGATCATCACTAAATCAAACATGGCATTCTCTCTGGCCCAATCTATCATAACATCGACCCATTCATCCAAGGATTTCCAATAAATCCGGATCTTTTCGTATCTCCCGAATAATTTATCAAAAAAACTGCGGTCCAACCAAACTGCTATCTTTTTCTCCACCAATGCTTTGGCTATTTCAATGGCTGACTTTTTTCTGTCATGGAACTTATTAAAAGGACGTTTAGTTAGGAGGTTTTTAATATAAATCACATGTTGAACGTGAATTTTTGCGTAATCCAGCAAAACTTGTGCCCATTCCTTTCTCCACGAGGCGAAATCTTTTTCCTCCTCGGGGATGGAATACATAAATCCGTAATTGGGCTTTTCCAACCAAGGGTGTTCTTCAAGAAGCATCTCATATGGGCTCAATTCCTCTCCCTTAGCTTGGTCCTCCATCTGTATCTCTTGTTCGAGGGCAGAAAGTTCTGCTTCAATTTCTTGGTTTTCCACCTTTGAAAGTTGGGCATCCTTGGATATTTTTTGAACACTTTTTTCGATTTTTTGTTCGAGGGCTTCGGTTTCTTGCCTCCGCTCTTTTTCTTTTACTTCCTCTAATTTTGCCTCTAATTTCTTAATTCTCTTTAATTTTTGTTCCCGGGTTAATTCGTGTGGTTCTGATGTCGGTTTATGCTTGGTATCTTCGGCTTTATTCTTAGTTTCGCCACTTTTAGGTTTTTGCCTTTGTTTTTCTGCCATTTTTTTATCCTCCGAATTCTTCTTTCCATTTAAGGAATCTGCTAATCTCTTTTTGGGATACCACGGGTTTTATCTTTTTAATTGTCTTTACGAAGTCCTCCATGTTAACCGGTCTAACATTGAAATCTCCATTGCCCGTGACCAGTGCACCCTTTGTGTCCAGTTCCCTGATTGGGAGCATAACTACTTCTCTGCAAATGGTGGCTATATCTGAGCCCGTATATCCCTCGGTCATCTCACCCAATTTCTCAAAATCGACATCGGGATCCACATCCACCCCTTTAGTTCCTAACTTAAAGATCTTGGCCCTTCCTTCGGGCGAAGGCAATCCTACATAAATCTTTTTCTCAAAACGCCGTAATACCGCGCTGTCTATTTCCCAAGGGACGTTAGTTGCGGCAATAATAGTGAGTAATTTATCGGTGTTTGTTTTTATTCCTTGCATTTCTTGAAGGAGCTGAGTTTTTAATCTTCTCTCCCCGCCCCCCTCATTTCCTGTTCCTCTTTTGGTGGCCATACTGTCCACCTCATCGAAAAATATTAAAGAAGGTGCATCAAGATATGCTACCTTGAATAAGGTTTTCAAGAGTTTCTCGGATTCTCCTAACCATTTACTTACCAAACTCGCCGAATCTGCCACGAAAAATGTAACATCGCATTCATTTGCTGCCGCCTTGGCCAGTAATGTTTTTCCACATCCAGGTGGTCCAAATAAAAGGATCCCGTGCCACGGCTTTCTGGCACCTTGAAATAATTCTGGGTGTAATAGGGGGAGCACCACTGCCTCTCGCAATGCTTGCTTTGGCTCCTCCATTCCCGCCACATCATTCCATGTTATATTTGGTTTTTCGGAGATGATAGTGCCCGAAATTTGATCGCGCAAATCTTTTTCTTCTTCGGACATTTCCTCTTCTTCGGAAGCCGACTCCACCCCGCTTTCTCCTGTGGATCCTGTCCTCCGACTTTTACCTCCCTTCTTCCCGCCTTTCTTACCCATGGCCGGGATTTTTTGTCTCTTATTACTTAACTCGGCCAAGTTCTTTGCCCGTTTAATGTATTGGTTGGCCTTATCCTTGGCTAAACTCTTTAATTTGGGGTTTTTGCAAAAGCGGATGAAATCATTTAATGCTTCTCCAGCTTGTACGTATTTATCAATCGCCAATTCGTATTTTTTATTATTATCATATGCGATGGCTTCCTCTGCCAGTTTTATTGCGGCTTTAAAAATATTACTGTCCGATGAACTCATTACTATTCTCTCTCTTAGTTTATTAAATGTTTCGTTTATTATTATATTATTTGTTTTCAATTGCCACAAACTTATGTGTTTTTTGGGCTTGATAGGTCGGTTTTTGTTTTTAGCTTTCTTCTATTCTTCTATTAGGTTTTTTTGTAAAAAATTTTTTCTTTTCTTCAGAAAAGTATTTTTGATATGAGAAATAAGTAATTTGTATGGCAGATATCGCAGTTGCAACATGGAGTGTTCGCCATGCTCTAAAGGATGAATCCATCGGATTCGAGGGTGTGGCAGACTTCCTCAATGAGAACAATATCAATTTCATAGAAATAAATAACAAATTCACTACCCCAAAGGAACTTCCAGGCGTGATTGATTTATTTGAAGAATACGGCATTTCTACCTTTCAGCTCACCGTTGATGGGAATAATTTCTTTCAGAAGAAAGAAAAAAAACGCAAGGAGCAATTCGATTTTATGAAAAAATGGATCGATCCGGCCAGCAAAAAGGGGGTAAAATACATTAGGGCAAATATGGGGAGAAGATTGGGTTTTTTTAGGAGATCCGATAAGATTGAAAACCTCCTGGCTACTTTCCACCCAATTATGCAGTACATTGAATCAAAAGGCATGACTTTTGTATTTGAAAATCATGGGGGCAAATCCTCCGATGTGGAATTCCAATTAAAAGTCAAAAATGAAATACCATCGGAACATTTCGGCTACCTCTTGGATATGGGGAATTATAGGCCTAAGGAGGAGGTATATGAAAATATTATGAAATTGGGTGATGCAATAAAGGTTGTACATGCGAAGGCTTATGGGTTTGATGAACAAGGCCACGAGTCCAAGCTGAATTATGAACGGATTATCTCCAACTTAAAGAAAATCGGGTATGATGGATTTTACTCGGTAGAGTTTGAGGGGAGGGGGTACAGCGATTTTGAAGGGACCATAGGAACCATAAATCTTTTGAGAAAATATCTTTAATCTTTTAATATCTCATATTTTTAATCTAGATTCTTTTATTGTTTTTTGCGTAATACTTTTTTTTCTACAAATGATTTTAATTATTTGAATGGTTTTCTAAAGTGTAAAGAAAATGAAAAAGCCTAATATTGTTCTTATTTTCTCAGACCAACAGCATTGGCATGCCATGGGATTTTTGGATGACTATTTTGAGTCTCCAAATTTAGATGAGTTTTCAAAAGAAAGCACGGTATTTTCTCAAGCATATTGTTCCACGCCCCAATGCTCCCCTAGCCGATCCACCTTGCTTACGGGATACTTTCCCAGCAAGACCGGCACAATCGGTAATATCGGGAACGCGGGCGGAAATGATCTCCAAATGGATACCATTGGAAAAATATTACAAGAAGCGGGGTATTATACCGGATACTTTGGAAAATGGCACTTAGGAAAAGATGATAATGGCTGTGATGGTTGGGATGAAAAATTGTTCATTCGAGGTGATTGGGTGGCCACATTTAAGGCAAAAAGGTTTCTCAAGCACTTAAAAAAGAATAAACCTGAGAATAAACCCTTTGCCCTGGTCTTTTCTACTATAAATCCACATGATATCTATCGATGGAGAGAAAATCGGTTATGGTTTAAGGATACCGATGAAATACCCCTCCCTGAATCATGGCATCATCCTAATTACGCTGAAAAACCGGCGGTACAAAAAAAGTTTCTCACCGAGGATCAAGGGAAGCAGTTACACCAAAAGTCCAAAAAGCAATGGAAACGGTACCGTGATCAATATAAAAAGTGCGTAAAGAAGTATGATAAGAAAGTGGGTAAAATATTGGATAGGCTTAAGAAGATTGGGGAATACGATAATTCTGTGATCTTCATTACCTCCGATCACGGGGATATGGATGCTCACAACCGTCAGTTGTTTAAGGGGCCCTTCATGTACGATCATCTGATGAGAATTCCGCTAATGGTACGGGTTCCCAAAAAGTTTGGCGGGGTTACCGATCAAAGAACCGAAAACGATGTAATGACCGTTAATACCGATATTGTCCCAACCATCCTGGACTTTGCCGGGGTTGAACATCCGAGGAAGGAAAACTGCCATGGAAAAAGTCTGTATCCCCATTTAGTGGAGGATTCCGAAAAACAAGCTGTTTCTGAATTAGATGACGGGGAAGAGTTTGTGGTTTGCCAGTACTATAGCAAGCAGAAGTGGGTCAACCCTATTCGGACCATCCGCACGAGGGAGTGGAAATATAATAAATATCTCCACGGTGAGGAGGAACTTTATGATATGAAAAACGATCCCGATGAAATCCACAATCTGGCCTCGGATCCTCAGTATGAGCAGGAAAAAGCACATCTGCGGGAGAAGTTGTATGCTTGGATCGAAGAACATGAGGATCCATTCTTCGAGCAAACAGTAACCGATAGAAAGGGCCGGGTTTTGAAATCCTAAGTAAGCAGGCTGGTAATACGTAGGGTTTTGAACACAAAGAAAAGAAATCTTTTTTTACTCCTTTTCCCATGTATCAATATGGAAAATTTAGATGATATCTTCTCCCGACCGCCAGTTCCCAATGGGTGGAATGGACAATGTTTTGGTTGTTCAAAGCACAACGAGCACGGGCTACAGCTTGATTTTTACATAAAGAATAATAAGTGCTATTCTAAAATCACCGTTCCCTCCTATTACTGCGGATTTGAGGGAATCGTGCACGGCGGAATTACGGCACTTTTATTGGATGAGATCGCGGCCTGGACCCTCGGCGTAAATAAGGTAAAGATGGGATTTACCCTTAAATCCACCAATGAATATCTGCATCCCGTCCCTACTGAAAAGGAATTAATTTTAATGGGGAAAATACTTAAGGAAAAGGATGATATTATAACAATTTATTCGGAAGTGAAGAACAGAGAGGGAGAGGTTTATGCAAAATGCTCCAGTATTTGGAAGATTCCTGACCTCCAATTAATGTCAAAGCTCACAGGTGTAGAGCTTTCTAAGTTAAAAGGGATGGTGGGAAATTTGGTTCAACCTTTGAAAGAGTACAAGAAAATGCATTTAGATTCTGCTGAGAGTTGAGAGTTGAATTGTTGATTGTTTTTGTTTTTTAGGTTTTCTTTTGCAAGAAATTATTTGAAATACTTCATTTCCATTCTTGGGAACAATCGTGGGAAAATCTCGCAAAAAAAGAAAAAAACGGGGCTATTTTAAGTATATCTTGGTTTCCATCGAGCCGATGAAGGCATATATTTGGAGGGTGTATAGCGTCCGAATTAAGCCCCTTAAAGTAATACCCCTCGGCCGAAAGTGGAAAAATGCCACCGAAAGGCAACTGTATCATTACTTTGATAAAATTCTTGATGTATTTCGTCCTATATTTGATAAGGGCGTGCGTTCCGTGCTCCTTATTTCGGAAAACGAAGATGTGATGGAAGAATTTGAGAAACATATGCAAGACCATCACCAATGGGTGTTTGAAAATGAAAATGGACATCCGTTGACTTTAAGAATGGCTAAGGGTGCGGCAAGAGACTTGGAACAAGCATACGGCTTTGTGGAGCTGGAAGAAACCCAAGAATTGGAACAAAAAATGCTTGCCCAAGAAGCGGACCATATTATTCAAAAACTCAATAAGTGTATGATGAAGGATAATGGCATCATTAAAGTAACGCTCAAAGAGATAGAACGAATAATCCTACCTAGAAAGAAACACCGCAGGACTTGGGCCGATTATCTCATCATGACCGATGAGTATATGGATGCTTTACATCA
>CAZEPC010000105.1:0-12743 GCA_964513765.1 uncultured archaeon | reverse complement strand
TAATGCTGAACTCAGAAATCCCCGAAAGTACAAAATTTATTCGAGAAAAGAAGCGGGCGTGTACATTTCAATGGCCAAGCTTAGCCTCCTCTATGATACCAGCGATACTCAGACCGCTGCCTATTATAGGGCAGCAGGGTTATGCTATCAAGAGACAAACCAAAATTACTTAGATGGTGCGAGCTGTTTTTTATTGGCGGCGAAGCACTACGAGAAAGGCGACCGAGATATGGAGGCAGGGCTAAATTACGAAGATGCCGCCAAAAATTTTGAGCGTACCGGAAGAAAGAAAAAAGCCTATGAATACTTCACCAAGGCCGGAAAGAAGGCACTTGAAGTAAATAATATGCAATCTGCCATAGAAAACTTTATGTGGGCCTATGATATCGCCCAAGCAGAGGGATATGAAAGAGAGAAACTTACAACGCTTCTTTTTGAAAATCTTAACCTTTTAGCTAAAATCGAAGAAGCGGCTGAGAATTATTTCGTATCCGCTACTCTCCAGCTGGAAGCCCTCTATTATAAGGTAAAAGCGGATGAAATCACTAAAAAGACGGTGGAGAAATATCTAAATCGTATTTTAAAACAATATTGGAAAGCTATCGAACATAATAATGTACAAATGCCATCGGTAAGAAGTTATACTTATGCTTTGGCCACCATCCTTTCCAAAATTCTGAATAACAAAGAAAAGTACCGAGAGGGTAGAGAACTTCTTGAAAATGTGAAAAGCAAGACGGGTTCCCGCTATTTAACTTTGGTGGATACGGTAAAAGATGTTTTAGCCCAAAATGGCATAGTGAGAATTAAAGATTTACCTGAAAGACTTTTGAAATTATTGGATTCCTCCGAGGAAATAAAAATTGCCTTGAAATTAAGCAATAAGTATAATTCACTCTAAAATCCAAATTATCTCAAATTTTAATATAGACACCAATCTCAAAGTCCTTCTAGTCCAAAATCTGGAAAGTCAAAATCTCCCCAGGATACCAATCATGATCATGAATTATTTTTTCTTCAGTTCTTTGAATTAATTGAAATCCCTCCGCTTCAATCTCAGCAATTATGTCCTTGACAGATAAATCAGCTAAATTCCATAACGCGTAACTCTCTTTATTATGCTGCGGAAAGGAGACCAAAAGCCCCTCGGAACATAAGAGACGCTTGACCTCATTATAAATGACTCTGCGCTTATCATCTTCAAAATAATGAAGTATATCGAAGAGCAAGGCACTATCCAAACTTCCAGTATTTAGAGGGATTTTCTCTCCTTTATCCCAGTGGAAATGAAGATATTTGATATTTGAGAGAGAATGAGATTTTGCCCTCTTTTTAATTTTCCTTAAGCTGCACTTATCCTCATCCATAGCAATGATATTACCATTAACACCCACAAGAATGGCCAGAGGGATGGTATAATCGCCCTCATTGGCACCAAAATCCAATATTCTATCCCCTTTCCGAACACCCAATTTTTTAAAAATTGTTGGTGCTGTGTTTAACTCCCATTTTTTCCAATCAACCATTTATAACTCCTTAAATGTTCTAAAAAACCAAGATAATTTAAACCTAAGGATTACATACCGAAATTTTTACCTTAAAAAGAAAATAGAAAAAGTGGAATGGAAAAAAAATAAAGAGAGTAAATTTGGTTATTTATAGGTCCTCGTACGAGGCAGTCTATCTTCTTCGTCCTGCTTTATGGATGGCCATTCCATGTACATCTTCAATGGCTTCCAAACAGATTTCTGAGAGGGTTGGATGAGAATGAATAACTTTCGCCATCTCTTCGGTGGTAAGACCTAATCGCATTGAGACCGAAACCTCGGAAATAAGTTCTGCGGCGGATTCACCCACACAAGTGGCGCCAACAATTTTGTCGGATTTTTCATCCGCAATTACCATCATCATACCAGTTTCTTTACCCATACACTTGGCTTTTCCGGAGCTCCTGTACATAAATCGACCTACAAGAATATCACCGTATTTCTCTTTGGCTTCCTTCCGTCTAAGGCCAACAGATCCAATCACCGGATTCGTAAAAGTAGTTGCGGGTACCGTTGAAAAGTCTGCACGGGCAGGATGGACATCGAAACCGCCAATAGAACTTAACGCGTTGGATACAGCCACATCCCCTTGATAACTGGCAAAGTGGGCCAACATCAGAATACCTGTAACATCACCGATGGAGTAGATCCCTGTATAAGTGGTTTCCATAGTTTCATGGTTAATTTGAATGGCACCCCTTTTAGTCTCAATATTGAAATTATCAAGACCCAATCCTTCGGACACTTTGGCCCTTCCGATGGAAACTACGCACAGATCGGCATCAAATGTTTGTTTTTCTTGGCAAGGTACTTCATCTTTGGGCGCCTTAGCATCACAAACAGTAGCGACAACCTTATCGCCGTTATTTTCAACTGACAATACATTCTTACCAGTATGGATCTTCACACCAAGCTTCTTCAGTTTTCTTTTCACGAAATTGACCGCAATTCTTTCTTCGTTAGCTAAAATTGTGGGCAAATATTCCAACATAGTTACTTGTACACCAAATTCCGCCAAGATATTAGCAAATTCACACCCAATCACTCCGGCACCAATAACAATCATACTTTCCGGAAGTTCTTTGAAGTCAGGAGCGAGAATATCATCACTGTCAAGAATTCGTTCGTGGTCAATGTTGAATGAGGGAATTTGGGCAGGTTTTGAACCAGTTGCTAGAATTACTCGTTTTGCGTCAATTATTTTTTCATCTTCACCGCTGATTTTGACTTGAAAATTTGTGTAAATATTTCCGCCCACCAAACTTCCAAATCCTTTGAAGACATCTACATCTCGAGCATTACATAATGATTCAATTCCGCTTGTGAGTTCCTTCACAATTTTATTTTTTCTCTCTGCCGCTTTAGAGAAATCAGTAGTGAAATCATCCACATTTACTCCGAATTCCTCGGCATTTTCTTTTAAATCTGCGATCATTTCTGCTGAGGCAAAGAGAGCCTTAGTAGGAATACATCCCCAATTGGAGCATGTACCACCAAGTCTTTCTTCCTTCTCAATAAGGGCGACCTTAGCACCATAAGAAGCGGCCCTTAACGCTGCGTGATAACCACCAGGACCACTGCCAATAATGGCTAGGTCATAAACGACATTTTCTTCTGTCATACTAATGGAAATTTTGAATTCAAAAAAAATTTATTGTTTTTGCTAAAAAAAGTTAAAGAGGAGAAAAAAAATGATCCTTTCTGATCAAATTATTTGGTTTAAGAATCAAAACAGAATTAGAATTAAAAGTGGGAAAAAAATAAATTAAGTGGGAAAAGATTGTCTATAGTGGGAAAAAATAAATAATAGGATTGAATTAAGATTAGTATGATTGGAAAATGTGATGATAAGGGAAGAATATATATCCCAAAAAAGTTCCGTTCAAAAATACATAACGAGGTCTATATTGTGGAATTACCAGAAGGACTCTTGATTGTACCAATACCAGATGATCCACTTGCTGTTTTAGAAAGTATTGGTAAAAATTTACCCGAAAAGAGTATTCCGGAATTTAGAGAAATTATTAAAGAAGATGCTGTGAAAGAAATATCAGAATCTAAGAAATCTAATCCAAATTAATCAAATATAAAATCTAATAATTTAAAGGAATGATCCAATCATGCATGAAGAAAGACAAGAGGTATATGGTGATACAGATTTTTTTCTTGCACTAATCAAATCTTCCGACTGGTTGAAAGAAAATGCAAAGAAAATCTATAAAAATTATAAAAAATCATTAACTACATCTGAAATTACATTTTTAGAATTGATGCTCCTTGCTAAAAGATATAAACTACCATTAATTAAAACCACGGCAGCAGCTATGAAAATAGGAAATTACAACGATACAAAACCCATTGCAGCAGCCAAATTAATTGAGGAAGGTTTTAATGTTTTTGATGCATTTCATGCAATACATTGTAATGGAAAGATCATCAGTTCGGATAAAATTTTTGATGAGATTAATATTGAAAGAATTCGCTTAGAGGGAGAAAAAAAGTAAATTCCATAGGTTTAAAACCATTCTGCAATCTCATCAAGGGATTTTCGATTGCTTTCCCCTTCCTCATTAGGATGGCCAAAAGAGATGGCACCCATGAATTCCCATTTTTCATCATCAATCCCAAGAATATTATGTACATCATCCTTTTGGTTGTAAATCTCACCGAGCCAGACTCCCCCAAGACCTTCAGCATGTATCCCCAATAGAAGGTTCTGGAAAAACGCCCCAATAGATTGCACATTTTTCACATAAGAATATGTATTGGTCTTATCAAGTAAAATGACAAAAAGTCCTGGGGCAGCCAGGATGATTTCATCGTAATGTGTGCATTCCGCAACTTTTTGTTGAAGATCCTCGTTTTCAACCACAATAACCTTCCAAGGTTGATGATTAAGCCCCGAAGGAGCCCATCTCCCATATTCAAGGATTTTTTCAATTTTATCTCTGGAAACTTTCTGTTCTGTGAATTTCCGTATGCTTCTTCGTTCGCGTATTGCCTCAAAAATATCCATACTAATGATATAGAAGGGCGTTCTAAAAAAATTTGTTTAAATAGTTTTTAAATTATGGATCATAAGCAATAATATGAAAAAGAAACCGAATATACTTCTCATTTTGGCGGATGATATGGGCTTTTCCGATTTGGGATGTTACGGAAGTAAGATTGAAACGCCGAATCTGGACTCATTGGCAGAAGAAGGATGGCGATTTTCACAGTTTTATACTTGTGCCAAATGTTCCCCTTCGAGGGCCACCCTCCTTACGGGACTTTATCCACATCAGGCAGGCATGGGATTGCTTGCCCATAGTCCCGGGGTTGAGGCGATGAAGGAGACAATGGAGGAACCACCTGATGGATATATCGGGGATCTGAGAGAAAACTGTGTGACGATTGCGGAAATATTGAAAGAGCACGGATACGGTACTTACATATCTGGAAAATGGCATCTATCTAACAGCGTGCATGAACAGGATGAGACATGGCCTCAAAACCGGGGTTTTGATCGGCATTACGGAAATATGAGCGGAGCTACCTCCTACTTCTATCCACAGACCATGTTCTTTGATGGAGATAATGTGAAAGAAGCGGCTAAAGAAGACCCTGACTTTTATTACACAGATAAAATCTCCCAAAGAGCCTGCGAATTTATCAAATCTCATAGGAAAAAAGATAAAGAGGAAAATCAAGAACACCCATTTTTCCTCTATGTTTCCTACACATGCCCGCATTGGCCGCTTCACGCAAGGGAAGAGGACATAGAAAAATACAAGGGAAAATTTGATGAAGGATGGGATAAACTTCGAGAGAAAAGGTTGGAAAATTTGAGAAATATGGGGTTGATGAATCCCGAGTGGGAACTCTCTACGAAAGGGGTCCGAGAGCCGCCTTGGGATATGGTGGTGGGCGGAGACGAGGAGTATGAAAAATGGCTCCTAAGAAGGATGGAGGTGTATGCCGCCATGATCGATAGGATGGATCAAGGAATTGGAACCGTAATCTCGAAACTAAAAGAGGAGGGATTGTACGAAGATACAATCATTTTGTTCTTATCGGATAATGGAGGCTGTTCTGAGGAGATAGGAGACCAATCAAAAAAGTGGATATCCGAAGGAGTTGCTCCGAGAACTTGTAGGGAGGGATCCGAAATCCATTTCGGAAATAATGATTCCATCATGCCGGGGCCAGAAAGTACGTGGCAAAGCTACGGACTCCCTTGGGCAAATTTGAGTAATTCTCCCTTTCGAGGATATAAGAGCCAAATATACGAGGGTGGAATATCCTCTCCCTTGATCATTAAATGGAAGGAGGGGTTCGAAAAAGCGAAGGGCATTTCTCATCAACAATGCCATCTCATTGATATTGTCCCTACACTCTTGGATATTGTAGGTATTAAAGCACCCAAAGAATATCAAGGAAAAGAAATGCAAGAAATGGAAGGAACAAGTTTTGCGGAAATTTTCAAAGGGAAAGAGTCCATCCTCAACAAAGTGCTCGGATGGGAACACCAAGGAAGCGAAGGAATAAGGGAGAACAAATGGAAGTTAGTTAAAGTATTCAAGCGACCTTGGGAATTATATGATATGGAACAAGATCGCACCGAGACCAATGACCTAATAAGAAAGCAAAAAGAACGGGCACTAAAAATGGAAAAAATGTACCATAATTGGGCTAAGAGATGCAATGTCTTGCCATATGAAGAGGTACAAGATATGAAAAGAGAAGCAAGGAAAATATTACGAGAGAAAAGGTAATGAAATTTTAATAAAGGCACTTACCTTCTCATTCCGTTAACATTGAGAACAATTGAAGAAAGATAGTTATAGGTTTATGTATTCAAGGATTTTTTTATTTTTTTTAAATAAGGCAAAGGAATAATCGGTTATTGATAACGTGCAAAAAAGAAAGAATCAGAGGATTTTTAAAACATAGGGCTTTATCGAGATTGATTGTAAAATGGAAGAAAGACCGAATATTGTTCTCATTTTGGCAGATGACATGGGATTTTCCGATTTAGGATGCTACGGAAGTAAGATTGAAACTCCGAACTTGGATTCCTTGGCCAAAGAAGGATGGCGATTTTCACAGTTTTATACTTGTGCCAAATGTTCCCCTTCGAGAGCCACCTTGCTTACGGGACTTTACCCACACCAGGCAGGCATGGGATTATTAGCTCACGAAACCGCACTTGAAGCAATAGAAGAACTACCGGATGGATATATCGGGGATCTGAGAGAAAACAGTACGACAATCGCGGAAATATTGAAAGAACACGGATATGGGACCTATATTTCGGGAAAATGGCATCTTTCCAATAGTGTATATGAGGAAGATGAAACTTGGCCTCAGAATCGGGGATTCGATCGGCATTACGGTAATATGGTCGGAGCCACCTCGTTTTTCTATCCACAGACCATGTTTTTTGATGGAAAAAATGTGGAAGAAGAGGCAAAAGAAGACCCAGATTTTTATTACACGGATAAAATTAGCCGAAGAGCTTGTGAATTCATCGAATGTCATCAGAAAATAAACCAAGAGGAAGAACAAGAAAGTCCATTTTTCCTGTATCTCTCCTACACTAGCCCTCATTGGCCACTCCACGCCCTCGAAGAGGACATCGAAAAATACAAGGGAAAGTTTGATGAAGGATGGGACAAGTTAAGAACTCAAAGATTGGAGAGGTTGAGGAATATGGGGCTTATTGATCCAGATTGGTACATTGCACCAAAAACCATAAGAGAGCCCCCTTGGGAGATGGTTGCCGAAGAAGATGAGAAATATACGGAATGGCTCCTAAGAAGGATGGAAGTTTATGCCGCCATGATCGATAGGATGGATCAAGGAATCGGAACCGTAATCTCGAAACTTAAAGAGGACGGATTATACAAAGATACAATCATTTTATTCCTCTCCGATAATGGAGGATGCTCCGCGGAGATTGGAAATGAATCTAATAAATGGATACCAAAGGGAAATGCACCCGAAACATGCAGGGACGGATCCGAGATCCATTTCGGAAATGATAATTCTATCATGCCAGGCCCTGAGAACACGTGGCAAAGTTACGGCCTCCCATGGGCAAACTTGAGCAATTCCCCCTTTCGAGGATATAAAAGCCAAATATACGAGGGCGGAATTTCGTCGCCATTGATCATCAACTGGAAGGAGGGGTTCGAAAAAGCGAAGGGCATTTCTCATCAACAATGTCATCTCATTGATATTCTCCCCACAATTTTGGACATCTTAGATATTGAACCACCAAAAAAGTATAAAGGAATAAAAATGCAGGAGATTGAAGGGAATAGCTTTGCGGATATTTTTAAGGGAGAGGATCCCACTCCCAATAAAATATTGGGCTTCGAACATGAGGGAAACGCGGGCATTCGAGAGGACCAATGGAAATTAGTGAGACTTTATCGACAGCCATGGGAATTATATAATATGGAAAAGGACCGGACGGAAACTGAAAATCTAATCGGTGAAAAAGAGGAACGAGCCAACCGAATGGAGAAAATGTACGATGAATGGGCAGAAAGATGTTTGGTGTTGCCCTATTCAAAAATACAAAAAATGAAAATGAAAGCCATGAAAAAAATCCGTGAAAAAAAAGAGGATTAAAAAGATTGATACCTCCAGGAGAATCAAATTAGTTTTCTTTCAACAGCAATAATTTATAAAAAGCTACATCTCATTTTTTTCCTTAAATTTTTGAAACTCATAGATCACATCTTCTGGATAAAAATTGTCCTCATTTTTATCATGCATCGGATACCACACTTGCGCGAAAAATGGGTTTTTTTCCGCTATTTTATCATAGTTCCAAGGAGGTGGAGCACATTTTGGACACCAATAACCTGCCTTCAGGACAGTATAGGGTTTTAAAATAAATTTATGACCAAAAGCACATTCCCATTCTACATCCTCATACATCTCGCCACTCCAGCTTTCAGAAAGGCATTCCCCACCGCGAAATTTGGCCGCGTCCTTAAGATCATCTAAATCGAGTAGCCCCTTGGAATCATCATATCCGTGATCAATTTCATTCCATTCTGGTTCAGTTTCGGGACTCTCATAGTGGGGTTCATCCACCCCCCAACCGGGAATTTGTTCGATGGCCTTATATGACCCGAAAAAAGCCTTAATCCGGAGATCATTACCGGATTTATACCAAAACATGGTTCCTTGCGGCTTCGCTTCCGCCATTTTTTTCATGCGTTTATAAGTGGCTTTTTCCACCAGTCTTCGAAAAGGTTTGATCCTTTTACATAAATAAGCTACCGCTTTTAGGGCAAAGGGGAGATTTTCCCAGAAATTTCTGTAATAATCCTCCAATGTATCATTCCAAAAATCCAAATACTCATTTAGGATATGTGAATCATCAAAGAAGTGCATGTGATAATTTTGAAGGGCGAACCACTTCCGCTTCATGATATTTTTATAATCCATACCGAGCATGCCGAAACACTTTTTTAATACATCGAGAAATACTGTGCGGCATTTGGGCCCACCAGTCATACTATATGCCCTTTTCCAAAAATCAGAATCCTCTGGAATATCCAGACAATTGACCAAGCCCAATCCGGCATCACGGGCAGAAATATTCTCCATATAGGCACCTAAAGGTTGGTAAAACATATAAGAACCCTGCATATCCATTACATCTTGAGCCATAATGAAGGTGACCCGCAAAGATGCCCAGTATTTCAAATCACTCTCCATCACAAACCGCTCGGATTCATTTTTAGTGATTGTATAAGTATCAAAGATACATGCTTTTATCGGATCTCCTACCCGCGCATGATGAATGGGCGGTAAGCGATCTCCTGTTTGACTAATGGATCCAACATAGATATATTTAATGCGATCCGCCCCATTAGGTTGTGATTCGATGGCTTTAATTATTTCTTTCGTTGCCTCGTGATTCACCCTTCTGACGAGATCGGGTTTAAAGTCAGATATAGGAGGAATAAGAGCCATGGCATTCAGAACCCAATCAACACCATCACATGCCTCCCAAATACAATCTTTATCGGTCGCATTCCCCCAAATGATTCTTAATTGTTCATTTTCCACCACTCCTTTCCCTGAAATTGGGTTCAATCCTGCCTCTTTTTCGTAAGGTTTGAATAATTTTTTATTCTTCTTGCTAGGTCGCTGAAGTAGAACAATCCGATATTTAATGCTTCCATCCTCATTTAATCTCCGGGACCACAATTCTTTAAATGCCTCATAACCCATTGTACCCGAAGCACCCGGTAAAAACACAGTTTCTGTACTTTTCATTTGAATCCATCATCTATGTAATAATTAAGGTAAATTTTTGTATAATTAGTATTATTAAACCAGTATTGATAATTGGGTCTCTTATTCCTCTTTCTCAAATCCGTACATCTGGGAGTTAATATTCCCAATGGTTTTTATCGCTTTCTTTCTGCTGAAGACATGTCTCATAAAGAACGCACCGATTTTATTTGCAGTCCCGGGGATTACATCCGGCTTATCCTTCGGGAGAGCCTTTAAAGCTTGTTTAGCAACTTCCACCGGTTCCATAACAGGAGCATTCATACCCTTTGATTTTTGCGGGTTAGATTCTTGAAAATTGGGGGTATTGGTAGCACCGGCAACGCATGCCAAGAGATCAACGCCCTTGTCCCGTAGTTCCCACCAAAGTGCTTGGGCGAGATTTAAATTATAAGCTTTGGTAGCGCCATAATGAGCAACCACCGGAGAGCCTTGTAATCCCGCCATTGAAGCCATCAAAATAATACCTCCCTTTCCTCGTTTAACCATCCTTTTACCGAAATAATGGGTCAATATCAAAGGACTTCTGCAGTTGAGATCAATTGTTTTTTCGTGAAGAGCCAAAGATTGCTCAAAAAAGGAACCTATTGGGGAGAGAGCAGGATTATACACCATTAAATTGATTTCATAGGGATTTAGATTATCTTTTAAGAGATCTTGAAGGTTTTTATTCGTGAGATCAATGGAAAAGGGAATTGCCTCCACATTGTGTTTTTCATGAATATCATTGCAAATTTTTTTTAACAAGTTTTCCCTTCGGGCGATAAGGATCACATTTACTCCTTTTTTTGCAATTTCCCTCGCAAAAGCCTCGCCGATTCCTTGAGAAGCACCCGCAATTAATGCATAAGGACCGTATTTCTCTTTGAATGACATTTCTATAATCTAATATGTTCTCCTTTTCCTATTAAACTCTTATGTTTTGAATATTTAGAGAAATATGTAGAGTTAGGAATAATATATCCTATTAATCCCATAAAAACACCCACTTAGAGGATTGATTTTCAAAATAAATACATAAATAGAAGGAAAAACAAATGCTTTGTAGTGATTTTTACATGGAACAAAATAGATTGGAAAAGAAGGAAATCGGCGTTATAGGGTTGGGCGCAATCGGGGGAATTGTGGCGGCGTTCATGAAAAAGGCAGGTTATTCTATAGAGGTTGCAGCGAAATACGAAGATTATGCAGAACTCGTGGAGACAGAGGGAGTCTCGGTTATTGGGATAAAGGGAAAACACAAGGTTAAAATTCCGGCAGTGCCCAGAGCGAAGGATTTCACGGGTAAGAAGGACATCATTTTTCTGGCGGTTAAGGCCACCGATATGATGGACATTGCTCCCGATATGAAAGAAAAATTAAAAGAAAGTGGCAGAGTGGTTACCCTCCAGAACGGGATAACTCAGCCGAAACTTGGGGAGATTATTGATCCCAAAAAGATTATTGCGTGTGTGATCGGTTTTGGGGGGACTATACATGGAAAGGGAAAGGTAGAAGTCACCTCTAAAGGGGAGTTCGTAATTGGGACAATCAACAATCGAGAGGATCCGCAATTAAAAGCCATCAAAACTCTTCTGGACACCACATATCCCACATACATTTCGGAGAATATGATTGGATACCTTTATGCAAAGTTGATAATTAATTCGTGCATTACATCTCTTGGAGCCATTTGCGGACTGTATTTAGGTGAAATGCTTAAGAAAAAGAAAGTCAGAGAAATTTTTATTAAGATCATGGAAGAAGCAATCGATGTGGCCGATGCAATGGGCATAAAGGTCGAGCCATATGCAGACCGGTTAGATTACTATAGTTTCTTAAAAGACGGATTTTTCGCCAGGATTAAAAGACATTTAACTATTAGGGTTATCGGATTCAAATATCGGAAGATCAAATCATCCTCCTTGCAATCTTTGGAACGCGGAAAACCAACAGAAGTGGATTATCTGAACGGATATATTATAGAGCAAGGAGAGAAACACGGAGTAAAAACACCGGTTAACGATAAAGTGGTGGAGATCATTAAGGAAATTGAGGATGAGAAACGAAAAATCAGCCCCAAAAACTTCGAAGAATTCGATCCTTTAATATAAGCCCACGATTTACGGGACCCAGTGAAATTGAAGAACATACATTTTTATAGCTTTCGCATCTCATTGAGAGTAATACGATGAAAGAAAAAGAAGATGAACATGGCAACATCTCACATTTTTTACAATCATTTTTGAATCCCCAATCGATCGCAATCTACGGGGCTAACGAAAATTTACTGGGAAACATGGGGTCCCAGCAGCTTTTGAATATTATTGATTCGGGCTACGAGGGTAATGTCTATCCCATCCATCCGGAATTGGATTCTGTTTTTGGAAAGGTGGCGTATAAATTCATCGCCGATGTGCCAGAAGTGCCAGATCTTGCAATCATCATCCTCCCTGCAAGAATTGTCCCCCAAATATTCGAAGAACTAGGAGAAAAAGGCGTAAAAAATGTGGTTTTGGTTACAGCCGGGTTTCGTGAGGTTGATAATCAAGATGGGGAGAAATCAATCCGTCACTTGGCCGAAAAATACGATATTCGATACATGGGGCCGAACTGCTTAGGCTTTATAAATAACAACCTAATTCTTAATAAAAATCTTAATAAAAATCTCAATCAAAAGATGGAGAATACGTGCATGCTCAATTTTACATGGGTAAGCTACAACTTGGGTCCGGGGAATGTCTCAATTGCCTCCCATAGCGGAACATTTGCCGCCCATACCAATTTTTTGCTCCCCGAACGAGATTTGAAAATCAACAAGGCACTTTCTCTGGGAAATGAGGGGGATATTGACATATGCGATGCTCTTGAATATTTTGAGAAAGATCCCTTCACGGAAGTTATTCTCCTTTA
>CAZEPC010000104.1:0-12770 GCA_964513765.1 uncultured archaeon | reverse complement strand
TTTTGAGGATTTTAGAAGAAACTGTGGCAAAAGTAGAGGGAGTTTCAAAAAAGAGAAAACCGCAAGCCTCAATATCCGGACTTTTGGATTATGCCTTGGGATATCAATGTATGTATTGGATCCCGGATGCACACAGTCTTAAATCAACGATGAGAAATGTGAGATTGGCCGTGCTTAAAATGTGCAAGGAAAGAGATCTGGACCTTACTATGCCTATATTACACCAAGATCTCACCCGATTGGCAGTTCATAAAAAAGAGCTTGAATAAAGTACATACCTAAAAATAAAACGTATTTAAAGAGATTTCCGATATTTCTAAACTTTTTTCTTCCCTTATTATTTAAAGAAAAATTAAAAAAAGGAGGAATTGCACTAAGTTAAGACCGATTATCTCCATTTAATTAAGTATATTCCCGATATTTCTCCCGCATATTATTTAAGAATCCCTCTTTAGATTCGGGGAACCCATCCTTAATTATCCTTGAGAGGGTGGTGAAACGATCTTCATCCTTATTGGGATCAATTTCTTTGAGATATATTGCACTCTTTGGGCAATACCTGATACATTGAGGAGAGTTTTCTTGGGTAGAAACACATAAATCACATGATATAGCTTTTCTCTCATCGGGGTGAATAGTAATTACACCGAAAGGACAAGCTCGAACACAAGAACCGCAAGCATTACATTTTTCATCGACAATTTCAATTGTACCTGTTTCTGGATTTTGAGAAAGTGCTTCTGTTGGACAGGCATCGACACAAGGAGCATCCTTGCACCTGAGGCAAGCAAGGGAAGTATTAAGGATAGGATCAATTCTTACCCGATGGATTCTAGAATATTCTGGATTAAATACATCATAATGGGCCATTGAACATACACTTTCACAGACTTCACATCCCGTGCATCTATTTGAATCAACCACCAAAATTTTCCATGTATGTGAGGATTGTTTTTTCAATATTCTTCACCATCCCTCATTTTCAACACTTTGAAAAAGCTCCCTTTCTCTTAATATTTCCTCCGTGGGCGTTCCTTCTTTATCCCATCCTCGTGCGTGGTAGTATGCTCGGAGTGCCTTGATATGGCCTTTTTTATCGCATACCCATCCTTTGGTGGAACCGCTTGTATTTGGTTCATGGTAAAATCTGTAGGGAAGAAGATCTTCATTAAGAGCATTTCCCCCTTCATATTTAATTTCACGGAGATTGAATAGTTTTCCTAAGTCAATTATCCTTTGTCCGGCCATTTCAACATCCTTTCCAGTAAAGCCCAGACCGGTCACTAAATTCAAAAGTTCTGCGGTGTCATTATGATTTTCATATAATCTCCTTGAGAATTTACAAATGATCAAGGAATCAATTATTGCCATCGTGGCATCATTTTTCATTAGTTCTTTCCCACGACTTTCTAACTCATCATATTCTTTCCGGTTGAACTTATTTTTAATATCAAACCCATAAGATCCATTTCGAAGATGGCAAGCACCTCTTAAGGATACCGCAAATCCAATAGATGCGGTTTTAAGGGCTTTTAGTTCATATCCAGGGATTTCAACCCCTTTTATCTGCATAGCAAACTTAATAGAATCATGACCCAATTTATTCGCAGCTCTTTTCGTTCCTTCAGCACATAGTTTTCCGGCCTCAGTTTTTTTAAGGGCAATATCTTCCACTAATTGAACTATTGCTCTTGGATCTCCCCACTTTAGACCATTTTGATAGGCGGAGTGGTCCCCCAACATTTCTTTTGAGAGCAAATTTTTTTCATAGGCTTCCATTGCCCAAGCAACAGTTACCCCGGTACTTATAGTATCCATTCCATATCTATCACACAATTCAATTGCTTTAATGATGGCATTGAAATCTTTAACCAAACATAAAGATCCTAGGGCAAAAATACTTTCATAATCAACGCTTGAAACTGTGTCGGGCCAAAGAGAGTGGTTAGGATCAGTTTTAGCAATATGATCACAAGCGATGGGACATTGAGCACACGCTTCTTTCTTCACCACAAAATTTTCATTCATTGTGGTGCCAGATATATTTTCTGCATCTTCCCAATATCCCGTGGTAAAATTTTTTGTTGGGAGACAGCCAATTTCATTAAAGGCCATTAAATTGATGTTGGTGCCGAGATGTCTATATTTTCCGGTCGTATTCTCCAAATTAGATTTTTCAATCAATTCCTTAGCTTTTTTCATTAAAATTTTAGGTTTTGCCACCTCTATAGATTTAGTGCCCCTAAACGCGATTGCTTTTAGTTTTTTGGAACCCATAATGGCACCCATTCCGGTTCTTCCCACTTGCCGGTTTCGATCATTTGTTATGCACGAATAACGAATACTGTTTTCACCCGCTTGACCGATAGATGCCACCGCAATTCTTAGATCTCCGTAAATATTTCGGATCTCATCTTCCGTTTCCCACGTGGTTTTACCCCATAATGTATCTTTACATGGAATGAGGGAGATTTCATCGTCATCAATAAAGATATAATGGGGTTCGGGAGCTTTTCCTTTTATAATCAGCATAAGATACCCTGCCCTACGCATTTGAGCACCTACAGATCCCGAGCTTATTCCAAAACCGATCCGATTACTTAAGGGAGATTTACCCCCCACACAGTATTTGGAACTGGTAGGGATAATTGTACCGGGAAACGGGCCATTTGCAAAAACAAGAATGTTTTCCTCGGACAAGGGATCAATTCCAGGTTTTAATTCATCCCACAAGACCTTAGTTACGAACCCATAACCACCAATATATTTTTTACACATTTGCTTTGTTATTTTTTCTTTTTCTATTTTTTTAGTGCTCAAATCCACTTTCACGATAACATCTGCATAGCCTTTCATATTTTCATACCTCTCCATTTGTGATCTTGTTTTTTGTAATCTTATTTTTATTCTTACTCTTTAAACTGGTTCCGTAAAAAATTTTATCAGCAATTTTAATGATTTCAGAAGCATTGTTATATTCCTGTTTCCAGCATGTCTCGTTATTCTCAATCCATGTTTCAATATCTGCAAATTTAAGAGATTTCAGAGCCTTGCCAGAGATAGCGCATAAATCCTCCACAATATCCTTTAGATAAACGAGTGAAAGGGGAGTTTTCCCATTGATCATTGCCTTGATCTCTTTAAAATACACTTTTTTTGCAGAATGAGGCACAGAAGCAATAATTGATTTAAGGATTTTTTCTGAAAATTCTCCTTTATCTAGTTTTTTGGGGAATAATCTGGCCGCTGTTAGATTTTGCTTAATATCAGCTACTTTTTGTGTATCGAGAAGGTCTTGATCCGCTTTAGAATTGTTTTTTTGGCAGATATCAATACATCTTCCACAATAATAGCATTCCGATTTATCGGTAGAGGGATCCAAAGAATCTGTTGGGCATGTGCGATCACATAAACCGCAATCTTTACATGCATCTCCAAGACGGATAGTATTTTTGGAATCTTTGTTAAATTGAGCCGCCACCGCCCCATAGGGACAAAAATACCTACAATAAGGGCGATAAACAAAGATACTGGTACCCAAAATAATCATAAATAGAATGAATGGGATTCTAAGCAAGGACAGATTTTGGGTCTTTATTGCTTGAAAACCAAGAAAGGGATTAGAGTTTATTGCAAACTTTGTTCCTACGAATAGAACCCCCAGAATATAAACTATAAAAACTGCCCAGCGAAAAATTCGCCTTTTTTGTCTCTTTGATTTTACCTTTTCAGGATTCTTATCTCTTTTAGCCTCGGTCTTAAATCTAAATTTTGACATTAGCTCTTGGATCGCACCCAAAGGACAAGCATATCCACAAAATATACGACCAATAAAATACCCAGAAATTAATAGAACACCTAATATTAGAACCATCGGCAAAATATTTTTAATTCTTTGATTTATTGGTATGTTGGCAGAAAGTCCCTTGGTGATTTCCAAAAAGGGGGCAACGGGGTTTGGATTTGCTCCAAATATCAGACCACCCACTACAAAAGAGATGAAGAGCAAAATAATCGCTTTTTTCTGAGACATTTTATTATTTTTCAACAAAAAAAATGCACCTATTATAATCGCTACCCATAATAGAAGACCAATAACAATTGGAATTCCGCCTTCCGAGGGATTTGGGGATTGTAATAAAATAATAGGGCGATTGAATGTATTTTTCAATATAAATGACATAGATGGAAAAAGGGATATTGGTTGTTTAAAATTCACCTTTACCGATAAAGGTCAGATAGGTATGTTTTTATAGGCGGATTTTTTTTATCTTCTAGATTTCAGCATGAAAGAAAAAATTGCGTTTACTAGATTTAAGTTAGAAATCCCCGAAGGAAAAATTTTAAGGAGGATCAGTAAGGAATATCCCGATTTGAGCTTTAACATCCTTTCTCTGCTTCCAATCGGTAAAAAAACAGGAAGCTGTTCCTTACAAATCAAAGGGAAATCATTAATAGATTATCGAAAAAAACTCATTCAACTCATCAAATCATTTGATCTTAAAGCTGTAATCTTGGGAAATATACCCGGATATATATTACTTAATTTGCAAATCAAAGATCCTTGGATCCTCGAAGCAATCATTAAAATTGAATTAATGATCCATTATCCTCTTGAGATAAAAAATGGATTTATCTCCTTTCAGCTCATCAGTGATCGAAAGAAAATTGATAATTTATTTGATGAATTTGATACAAAAAAACTGGATTACAATCTCATAGAAATAGGATATTATCGGCCAGAAACTTTACTCACACCCAATCAAGATCAAGTATTGAAAGATGCGGTCAAATTGGGATATTATGAAATCCCCCGAGAGATATCCCTCACAAATATGGCTAAAAAATATAATATTTCGGCCAGTGCCCTCTCAGAGACATTTAGAAGAATAGACAAAAAGCTAGCACAATATTATTTGAGGGGATCAAAAGAATAAAACGCCAGAAACGGAAGAGTTATCGAGGAAATTATTGAGATTGCTCTCTACAGTTTCCTTGATCATTTCAATCCAAACTTCTTCTTAATTCTGATGGGGAACTATAAATCTGCTTTCTCAGAACGGTAATCCTTGAATTTTAATTTTTTTAGCTTTCCTTTTTGGGGTTTAATAAATCGTTTTCCAATGAACTTGGTGGTTTAAATTATGGAAAAGAACCCTCTGGAGATTCCTAAAATTAAGGAGAATTATGCGATTATTGGCCACATACATAAGTGTATTAGTAGCACAAAATCAGTTATTTTTTGTACGTATATTTTGTTTGCCGAAAAACAGATAATAGACTATTAAAACTGATCATAAAATTTATGAAAGTGAAATAGACTTGTGAATTCTCCCAAATGAATTGCGAAATTAAAAACAAAATAATTCAATAACTGTACTATTAGAAAGATAGATTTCTAAGTTTATTTTACGGTTAAAAAAAAAAATGCCGTCAGAAATGAAAATTATTACCAATTAATCTTAACAAAATATACAACGGTTATGGTAGAATGAGGAAAATTGATACATACGCCTTTTGCTAAGGGGGTCATTAATCAAGAGTTATCGAGCAAATCTATTGAGATTGCTCTCTGCTTTTTCCTTGATCAATTCATACCAAATAAGGAAGAGGGAATATTATCTTATCTCTATCCCTCATCATATTCAATGTGATCAATCCCCATCCTTTTTTCCCCGTATTTCTCCCCAACATGTAAATATAATCGATCCGGATAGGGCATTTTGGGGATTTTCACTTGATATACCTCAACAGGCAAGTCGGTATCCTTATTATTGTAATAGCTGTGGTTGTTTTTTACCAATCTTTTTTCCATCAGCGATACCTGAAACGCCGAACCCGCACATATAAATCAATCCTTATAGATTTCGCTGGTGATAAAGACAACGGGATCAACGAAATCTTCTAATAAGGCTTGGAAAGGATTTCTACTGGATTGTTTCAAGAGGACTTTCATAAGGATTTAAACCAGCTATCACTTTTATTTTCGCGGCTTATGGATTATAAGAACCACAAAGATGGAAAAAAAGAGAGTTCATTCGAGGGTAAATGTTCTAAATCTCTTGATACATCTGTTTCCGAATAGTTTCCTTGTATGAACTAAATCCCTTATCGTTTCCAGTGGAAAGAAAGGCTTGAATCTCCTTTTCTTTCTCTTGATAAAAGTTCCTGAGGATCTTATTAAATTTCATATAGGCAAGAGTAGGACTCATATGAGGACTCACAAATCCGGTTAATGTGAGATCACGATATTGAATCGTCAAGATTTTAAGATTAGGATCCGCCACATTGATTTTTGCCCCTTCAAGTTGTAAATTCTCGGAAAACGAGATTAAGGCGTTCACAAACATGGGAATAAGTTCAATGCGCTCTTCTGGTATATCAACTTTTTTAAGTAAGATTTCCTTCTTTTGAACAACCTCAACGAGGGTCCTGCTGGAATTATCCGCAATAAGAAGCGCATAAACCACGCCTTTCAATTCTTTATCAATTTTCTCGGAAAAAAACAGTTTGTGTACAACTAAAAGCACAAACCATCCTAAAATGGGATAAAGAAACCAGTTTAGCACTAGATCTGAGTAAAAGTCGATAAAAACAAAAAATATATTCATGTAAATATAGAAATAAAGATGGACATTGAAGAAACTTTTAATTCCATTCATGAGGTATAGGTAAAGATGGAAATAATAAAATATACCCCACCCTAAGATTACCCAAGGCCAAAATTGGTATTCCTCCGGATAAAAGAAGAAATTTACCACGAATAATACAGAATTGATGAGAATATATGCAATAGAATGAATTAAGAGTAAATTTTTACTATTGCCGATTATCTTGGAATATATCTGTATCTCATCGCTTATTACCCGGATTCTCTCTTCCAATAAGAATTCCATCTCTTTGTTTGTCATATATAGATTTAATTCCACATTACAGATAAACCTATCAACAATCTAAACTAGAGCAACAGCTGTGAATAAATTTTTATTAGCATTAAATTAAATTGGAAACACATAAATTATGAGGGCCAAATAACCTATTCCGAGGATAACGTGCAAGAGGGCGAAAAGGCCTCCGTACTTCACTAGAACTTTATAATTGAGCCCATCAACGCAGTATTCCTTCGAAAGTTCCAATGTCATCATATCGGGGGCAGATCCTTGCGGGAGAAAATTACCTCCCAAATTAACCCCGAGGATCATGGCAATGATAAAAGGGATCTGGAAGCCGGGATGATTGGCAGTAAATAAATCGATAATCGGCAGAAACAAAACCGTAACGGGAGCATTATCCAACAGGCCAGAAAGCACAGAAGTAAGAAGAAGAATGATGATCGAAAGAAGGAAGATACTATCGATCTCCAAGTTTTCAATTTGGGTTTCCAGAAAGAGGATAAACCCGTTAAGCTCCATGAGCCTCACCAAGATAAAAAGACAAATAAAGAAAAAAATGAGTTTATAATCGACTCTCCGGAACACTTTTGTGACGTTGGGGTGCTTATTTCCCTCATTATCCTCTTGGGGATTGAGAAACACAAATATTAAGAGCCCGATCACTCCTGCCAAATAGAGCTCGGGAATCACAATCAGTAAAACGACAAAAATTGCTAATCCGATGAAGTTCCGTCTTAATGATTTTTTGGAGGGACGAATGTCATCTAAGAGAATTTCCTCATCCACCACTTGCATTGATTCGGCATCGACAACCTCTTCCCGATCTTCACAACTCTGAGACCAATTTTGGTCTAAATCATTACCCAAGAGATTTTTATCCGCCAAATAAAGGGTTATACTTGTACTTATTACAAAGAAAAGAGCCACATATTGCAGAAAAAACCCCAAATTGATATCAAAATAGCTGGCGATGATCACGTTTTCGGCGGACCCAAAGGGAGTGAGCGTAGAGGCCAGGTTAATACAAATCGTCATTCCTAAAAGAAAAGGACGGGGATTGACTTCTATTTCTTTACATGTCTGGACGATAATGGGGATAAAAATAATCGCAACAGAGAGATCTTCGATAATGGCAGCAGAAATTGTAGAAACGGAACAAATCATCCAGAACATCTTATGGATGTTTTTTTGATACTTATTCACGATTTTTTTGGCGATATAATGGAATACCAGAGACTGCTTTAAAATCTCTACGATGGCAAACATCGAGATTAGGAAGAATATCACGTCCCACTCAATGGCATCAACATATGTCCCCAGCTCACGTGCTTCATCTGTACTGATAGCAGTGAAGAGTCCCGCAATGACGACAATCAAGATCGAATATACAAGATAATCTTTCTTTTCATCAAATAAAATAAGTACTAAGGCGATAAAGCAGATTGTTACCACGATTTTGGACAGAAGATTTGTCATACATGCGCACCTATCAATAGCTGTTATTATCTTGTATAATGATATCTATAATCATCTAGAGTAAATGCAACAATATAAGATTTAAAAAATAAAAATAATGAAATTTTGGAAAGATAAAACGATTAATTGGAGATTTTTAGGCGCTCTTGCTAAGCTTATTCATATAGGAAAAACATAGATTACCAGCGCAAGATAACCAATACCAATTACAATATGTAAAAGGGCAAAAAGGCCACCTACTTTCACAAGAGATTTATAGTTAACCCCTTCCACCGAGAATTCCTCCGAAAGCTCCAAAGTCATCATATCAGCAGCCGAACCTTGCGGTAAAAAGTTTCCGCCCAAATTAATACCAAGGATCATGGCAATGATAAAAGGAATTTCATAACCAGGATGCCCTGCAGTAAATAACTCAATAATGGGCAAAAATAATACAGTGACGGGTGCGTTATCAAGCAAGCCTGAAAGTACCGAAGTAATAAGAAGAATGATGATAGATAATACGAACACATTGTTAATCCCTAAATTCTGAATTTGTCTTTCGACAAAGAGCACAAACCCGTTGAGTTCCATTAGATGAACGAGGATAAACAAACAAATAAAGAAATATATGAGTTTGTAATCAGCTTTTCGGAAGACCTCCGTGACGTTAGGTCTTTTTTTCCCTTTTTTATCCTTCCGAGGATTGAGAAAAACAAAAATCAATAACCCGATAAATCCCGCCAAATAAAGATCCGGTATTACAATCAAGAGAATAATGAAGATGGCCAGTCCCAGGAAATTTTTCCTCAAAACTTTTTTGGAAGGATGAATCTCGCCCAGCACGGCATGATCAACCACCTCCATAGCACTCGTATCAATATTCTTGGTCTGAGAGGGCCGATCTTCTTGAGGTGTTTTCCATTTTTTGGTTAATTCTTTTTTAAGTAGCCGCTTATCGGCCAAATAAAGAGTGATCCCGGTGCCAATTAGAAAGAAGAGGGCCACATATTTGAGGAAGAATAATAACCCAATCTCGAAATAACTGGCGATCATAACATTTTCCGCGGACCCAAAAGGAGTTAACGTGGAGGCTAAATTGATACAAACCGTCATACCCATCAGAAAGGGGCGAGGATTGATTTCAAGCTCTTTACATGTTTCTATGATAATAGGAATAAAGATAATGGCGACCGAAAGATCTTCAATAATTGATGCGGAAATGGTGGAGATGGAACAAATCATCCAAAACATTTTCCGTATATTGTTCTGATATTTATTAACAATCTTTTTGGCGATATAATGGAAAACAAGCGCTTCTTTTAGAATTTCCACAATAGCAAACATGGCGATCAAAAAAAAGATGACATCCCATTCAATGGCATCGACATAACTTTCTAATTCACGGGCCTCTTCAATGTTGATTGCGGTGAATATTCCGGCAATAATTACAATTAAGAAAGAATAGACAAGGTAATCTTTTCTTTCATCAAATAAAACAATCACGAGGGCGATAAAACAGATAATAACCACAACTTCGGAAAGTAAGTATGCCATTTTTTTTCTCTCTGGGAAAATTTTGTCTTTTTTCCTTATGCTAATCGGAATAACCCAATTTAGGAAGAAGGAAACTAAAATAAGAATAAAAGATTTAAAAATGTTGTGGAATTAATTGTGTTGAGATGAATCGTTTAGTTAAGGCCTTATCCCAAGCTTATGTCGGGGAGAGCCAAGCCAGAAATCGCTATACATTCTATTCAAAAATAGCGAAAAAAGAAGGATATGTGCAGATTTCTCAAATTTTTTCAGAAACTGCAGAACACGAAAAGACGCATGCCAAGAATTACTTCAGAATGATCCAAAAGGTCATGAAAAAAATCGGCGAGTCTTCAAACATGCTTGAAATAGACAAGGTGGGAGTCCCTACTATGTATGGTACAACCACGGAAAATTTAGAGGAAGCAATTGCGGGAGAACATCACGAGAATAGCGAGATGTATCCAGAAATCGCCAAGATCGCCGAAGAAGAGGGTTATCCTAAACTCTCTGCTCAAATCTTAGCTATTGCAAAAGCCGAAGAGCATCATGAAGATCGATATAAAAGACTTTTGGAGCAAATCGAAAAAGAGAGTATATTCAAAAAAGATGGAAAAGTATGGTGGTTATGCTTAGAATGCGGGTATTGGCATTATGCAGAAGAACCTCCGGACGTTTGTCCCTCTTGTGATCATCCTAAGGCCTATTTTAAAGAAATGGATGAACCCTATTAGAAATAACTAAAAAAGATACAATTTTTTTCCATATGGATTAGAAAGTTATTATTAACTCAGTTTTTAAAAATTAATTTTTCCGAACGCCCACAGTAAGGAGGAGATTCGCATAAACCCTTTGTTCCGCGGTGGCTATTACCAAAGCCGTATTTTGCTCGCGAACCAGATCGTAAAATTCGAATCGGCCCCGTTCTTTTAAGGAAAGATCTTTTGGCAAAATATCCTTAAATTCCTGGAAAATGGGTGGATTCTCCCCAGATTCGGGAACCATAACTTCAGCCGCTTCAATCGGGACAGCAGAGGTAATTGCCTCTAATACTTGCGTGCAAGTTGGAACTCCAGGCATCAAATTTAAGTAAACTTTCTTAGATTTCTCGCTGGAACCGGTACTAAAAGGATAATTCCCATCCGCGATGAGTACCTTCGAGCCGTGTCCTGCCGAACCTAATACCCGGAGAATTTCCGGATGTAATAATTTTGATTTAAGCATAATCCTTTGTTATCTCTACCGGTAAAAAAAGCTTATGCTTGTTGATCTACAACCTCTGAGAAGCAAATCGTGCCCTTTTTTTTCAAATTCAAGATTCTGTCGGGGGATATATGGTATGTGTTGATCATATCAACACATGGACCAATATCACCCACATCGTTTAAATTATGGGCATCGGATCCTAAGGAGATCAAAATATCATACTTTGCCATAATGGAAATAAGCTTATGGTAAAAGTCACGGAGTGGGGGGACATCTGGATGTTCGATTGATACGGGGTTGGGAAATTCAATAAACCTACGAATTTCACTTCGGTTAATTTCGATAGCGGTTCGTGTCTCCTGGCAGATCTCGCATATCTTTTCAAATACAGATAAGAGTTCCACATGGGCGAAATCGCACCTTAAAATTGTGGAAAAGGGGTGAACCAAAATGTCCGGTGAATTTTTTGCAATCCCCTTCGTGTACATCGATTCAACTATCTCAAATAACTGGGAAAGTTTCTCATAATCTTCTTCTAACCATTGGTATAAGGTGGATTTTCCTTGATGGGTATCTTCCATATTAATTGAAGTACCTGGGATATAATGTGCCCCAATGAGAGTGTAACTCAAATATTTTTTAGACCTTGGGTGGAGCGGAAGGTTTCCCTCAGAATCTGCAAAAGTGATCTCCGAGGCCAAAAATAATGGTTTGTCGATTGATTTGGCAATTAATCCTTTTGCCAGGTTAAGCGTCTCGGGAAAATACTCATCATCCTCATTATAATGAATATGATCGGAAATACAATAGTAAGGAGCACCCATTTTTCTTAATTTATTGACAATTTCTATTAATGTATAGGAACTCCCGCAGCATCGGGAAAATCGGCTATGAATATGGTGATCGGCAAATCTCATTTTTCTCTTTTCTTAGATCTTTCAAACCATTGCTGGCAAATAAATCTTTTGAGGACTTAACTAGAAGAAATATTGGAAAACTCAGAAAAGAGAAACAAAAAAAAGATAGAAATGGAAAGAATAGGGAAATTATTATTCCCTTATCTTTTGGACGGCATTCAATTCATTCTTTAGCATTAAGGCGAAATGTACTCCTAAGGGATTAAGCAAGATGCCAAATACACACGCCAGATAAATAATTATCTTCATCGCACCTTCCAATTCCAACGCCGGCCCCATAGTAGTGAGGAGCACTTGCATAAAAAGACTAAATGAAAGTAACTGAAAGAGGACGAAGAAGAGCACTAGATATTTGGCCGCATTTCGGTTCCATTGAGTTATTTTATTATAGAACAACCCGCATAGAATTTGGAAGAGGAAAACTGCCAAAATCGCCCACGATACCTGCGCCCACGGTTCCGTCTGATTATAAGCCAAAAGAGGATAGGCCATATCGATGGGTAGAGTAATCAACATTAACTGGACCAGTAAAAGAGCAATGGGCATATGGAGCATAACTAAAGCACTGGAAAGTACGGTATTTCCCAAGGATGTATCGGCTTGTTGCAGGCTCACATCACCCTTAATAATTTGAATTTTCTCATAATTGGATTCTTTTCCGAAGATAATATCCAAATCCTTCCACCCGTAAAATCCGAAATAAGTCCCCGTGGGAATCACCGGAATCATGCAGAGACACAGAATCTTCCCTAAAATAAAAGTG
>CAZEPC010000103.1:0-12817 GCA_964513765.1 uncultured archaeon | reverse complement strand
CGTATTCAACCCATCCAAACGCGGAAAGAATCATCGGAGTATATTTCGCCCTCATTTTTGGATTAGTTTATTCCATTGCCCAATCAATCAAGGGAAATTTACATATACTATATCCAAACATATCGGCTTTGGATGAAACTCAATTGGGTTGGCTTTTACCACTTTTAACGATCTTCCTATCAGCTTGGTTCGTAATTATTTACCATAACGCAAAGGAACCTTACAGACCAAACGACGGACGGGATACAACTCCCTATTTCGGATATGCATATATTTTTGTATATATTATCATGCGAGAATTGGGATTGCAAGTAACATTCGCACCTGAGTATAATTTTTCCGAAATCGCTTTCTTTGTGTATTACATCGTGTTGGCCCTGATTGATTTGAGTTTAGTTCTTCTTTTCGTAAGAAAGAGGGGAAAAAAACCTTTTCAAAAATTAAAGAATATGATTTCAGTTTATATGAAAAAGGGACAGAAAAAGAACGGGAGCGGAAAAGATGAAAGAAAGAAGCAAAAAGAAAGTATAAAAGATCAGGCCTCGAACTCAGAATAAGCATTAAACCCTCCTTATTCTAAAAAGGGCTCTATATAATCCCAAATAGAATCTATAAGCGTTTTTTCAATTTCATTTTTCGCCTGTATCTGATCTAAGATGATTTTAGTTTCACGGGCATATCTTTCGGCAAACTCAGAACCACACACATCCAAATCAGATACGTTGTTTTCCCTATCCGCCAGCTTCACAAGCCTTGCCTTATCGGACATTTGCGAGATCTTTCTGGCCAAATAGTCCCCCTTCTTTCTTGCCTTGTGTTCAGGATCGCCTTTATACAAATCTTCATCTGAGGTTAGTTCAGCTACGATGTCGGCGATGTCCCGATTAAATTCCCGAACAATCTCTTCATAGGTAGATTCGGTGTCCTCCAATATATCATGTAAATAGGCAGATGCAATAACTTCCATATCATCTTTTAGTTCATCAAATCCCATTAGTCTTTCGGCCACCGAAACGGGATGAGAATAGTATAATTCTCCCGAAAATTTACGTTTTTTGTCTGCGTGCTTTCGTTTGGCAAATATATGTGCTTTCTGTATAATATTCATATCTTGTTCCATATCTTCTTATCACATTTTGAGTAATATTTCACTTAGTATTGAGCATTTGAAGGATCATTTTGATTGTTCTTCTTAGGTGTGAATTGCTGGATTGTATTTTTATAATGATTTTTCATCGCACCAAGGAGATTTCCGTACATTAAAATATTCATCCCTTTCTTCTTCCAATCCTTGATCAATGCGGGATCCCCAAAATGAATCCCGAAAGATTTTTCCTTTTTCTTACATGTTTTAAGTACGTGATCCAGCAATTTAATCAGCCTTTTATTGGTGTAGTCCCCGATAACCCCCAAATCCATGGAAAAGTCGGCAGGCCCCACAATCACCCCATCGATAGAATCGTTTGAGAGAAGGTCGCCGATATTTTCTGCGGCAATTTGGGACTCCACTTGGATAAAGAGCACCGTATTCTCATTGGCTTTTTGTATATACTGTTGTCTGTTTTCTCCCTCATACCACGAGGAAAGCGATCGTGTCATTCCGTAGCCCCTACTCCCATTCGGAGGATATTGGGAATACTTAATAATTTCTTTTATTTGTTCTAAGGTATCGACATGGGGTATCATCAACCCATCAACACCCAAGTCCAGATATTTTGCGATGTTTTCATAAGAAATCGAAGGAGGTCTGACTAGGATGGACACCTCATATTTCTTTGCCACAATAAGCAGTGTTTGAAGACTAATCATAGTGGAAGGTCCGTGTTCTTGGTCCACCACTAAGAAATCTACCCCGCATTTATCCAAAGCGGGGATAATAATGGGAGCGACTAAATTTCTGGTCATTGTTCCGAAGATATTCTGTTTCTCTCTAATCTTTTTCTTTAATGGGGATTCGGGCATATTATTCATCTCACGGCTCTTGAAAAATTGGTGTCAAATCTTATCTTGATAAAATTGAACCGGCTAAAACCAGCCAGCCATTAATAATCATTATTTTTTTGTATAAAAAAAGATTTATCATTTTGAATACCAAATGCCAGCAAAAATATATTTCCCTCCCGAACAGCAATTCAATGTAACAAAAGAGGGCGCTATTGAGGTTGATCAACAAAAAAATGCCAAGAACAAAAAGAAAATTAAACAGAAAAAACAAGGATGGGTAACGGTCCTTGAGCCAGTTTTTAAAATAATAGCCTTCCTTAACAAGCATAATGTGATTAGGAAGCACTGGATGTATCCCCCAAAAGCCTTATCGTTTTGGGGGCATTTAATTGGGGTATTTCTTAAACGCGTACCCATGCTCCGTTCCGGAATTAAACAAAGTTTGCTCGCGTTTTACCCAAACCTCAAAGAAGAATGGCAGGAAAGTTTAATTCATTCATCCGCCGTCTATTTTGGCAAGTTGTTCATCAATCTTATATTTAGACTTCCCTTGAGTGCCTTTCCCCCATATCAAAAAATGTTTAGCTACGAGAATATTGAACTCTTAGATGAAGCAATAGAAGAGGCACAATCACGGGGAACGGGAGTTATCATGTTGGTAACACATTTAGCAGATATTCTTAATGTAATCCCTGCCTTTACCAGCCACCCCCATGATTATACCATCGCTTCTGTGGCCAATATCAGTAATAGCTTGTTGTATCAGTATATCATAAACAAACCAATATTTGACAGCTTATACGTATATCCCAGTATTTCATTTCGGCGAATCGGGAAATATTTAGAACGCCATCTACGAAAGGGACATTTATTGATTATTTATTCAGATTATTCTCACCCCAAACAGCCTAGAATGCCCATGTGGCCTGAAGAATATGAATACCTCATCCATACCCCCCAGAGTGTCCAAAAATTACAAAGAAAGACGGATGCAATTATTGTCCCTTGTATATCGACACCAGATGATGGAGTTATGGGAAGAACCCATTTCAAAATCTTGGATAACTCCAAACTTATGAAAGTGGCAGAGCAATACAAGGATTCCCCCAAGAAAGAGTTTCATGGAAGACTTTCTATGGAAATAAATCGAACACTTTTCCCTTGGATTAAAAAATACGCTCACGCATGGGAGGAAATTGTGAACTTTGCCAGAGTTCGAATTGCCGACTCTCTTAAATTTAAGCAAGATATGAACATGTGTTATTTGGCCATTGAAATTCATAAAAAAATTAAGCAGATCATAAATCATAGTTGGGAACCCGACAGAGAGGATGAAAAGATCCTTGAAGAAACGGAACAATATATGGGGAAGATTATCCAAAGTTTGCCCGATGAGAATCATGAGAATTCGAGGATTCTTCCTCTGAAAGGGATAAAGATCGACCTCTCCAAAATAACAGCCATATCGGAAATTTTTATCTTGCTTAATTTTCTTGGAGAAAAATTGGAGAAAAAGGGATATCAAAAACAATTTTCCTTGTTAAAAGAATTAAAAGGAAATTTGAAGACTTTGGAAGATTGAAAGAGAAGATTGTTGGGCACACTTCCCTTATTTTCTTCTCAACTTAGATCGTGCTTTATTTTTTATCTTGAAATGCAAATCATTTTTTTGACTGAAATCTTGGAATAGACGATAGAATTTCATCCTATCTTTATTTACAATCACGCACGCATGATGTGTTTGGTCTATAGTATAGGGATATCCTTGCCCGATAATGGAATCGGCAACCAGACATTTCGTGATTTCATCCAATAAACCATCCACTTCTAAAACCCAATAAGGAAATTCTATTCTGGAGAGTTGACCTGAACTTAGCTTAAGATAAAAGAATCCTATTTTATGCCCTACTAATTTGGGATATTGGCCGTATATTTCATCATCCCTCTCGCAGATAAAAGCACAAGTTCTATCCCCTATACAAAGAGGCTTACCCTTAATCGAGGTCATGTATTTCTCCAAGATTTGGGCATCCGATACATGCAAAGAATTGTAGGAAGAACCACCAATATTAAGAAGCATATGCAACACATCCTTGGCCCTCGAGGAATCAACATACCCGACCAACGGAAATTGATGATTTTTACTTTTATTCAAAGCACCCTTTAATGCTTTCAGATGCCTCTCCTTATTGAGAGGATTAAACATTTGAAGAAAGGAAAGAATCAAGGAACCATCTTGAAGGGAGAGAACGGATTTATAATCCGCTAAAATGTCCTTTTTGATCTTTTCCATCCCTTCGGAAATAACTTCCATCTCCTGAATGTATCTAAATGAATCAACGGATTCTTGTGGATAATGAGTCATGTTTGTCTGAGGATTTTCAATGGCCAGTTCATCAGGGCCATACACTTCGATTCTATTTTCCTTTACATATTCTTTATTAATAGAATGTAAATTGGCATAGTAGGCAATTTGGACAATTGCCACAGGGATACTGAAATCAGAGGAAGAATAAATCTGGGATCCATCCGATCCGGCAATTATTCGATGATCTAAGTAGGTCCTTGCCCAATCGATCATACTTGGCAAGTTTTGGAGATTTAGGGAAGATTCAATCAAAAGACCATCTTTATATTCTTCCGTAGGAACTGCACCACATGCCCCTTCAATCGAATCTAAAACATCCTTTATTTGATTATAGTCCTCCGAAAATACCTCAGATGAAAGGTTTTGCAAATCAATGAGTTCTTGGAGATACTCGTTATTAAAATCCTCAAAAGAATCCTTTTTTTTTTCTAATTTTTCATGAACTTTCATAAGATCCAATGGCATTTTTATCCCTCCTTCTTGAAAAAAAATATGTTGACTTTTTTTACCTTATCTTAACTTATCTTAGCTTATCCTAAATTATCTCAGTGTAGTTTTCTGGTTTCCTCTATCCTTTATATCTACTTTTCCCCTTCAAAACTCAGATAATTAACTCTGCTTGGTTCATCGGGTTCCCTTTCAAACCTCACAACGAAATCTGCCATTTCTTCAAAAGTATCATCATGGGAAATTACGAAAAGCTGTTTGAAGGAGCCTTGTATTTTCTGTATGCTCTTGGCCAGATTCCTCCGTTTTTCTTCATCCAAATTCGAGGTTGGTTCATCAAAGAAGGCAAAATCCACATTGCTTAGAAATTTAAGAATAGCTAGCCTGACCGCGATTGCCGCACTCATCTGTTCACCCCCAGAAAGCTGGGAGAATACCTTTTCTCTCTCGGGAGTGCGAATGAGAATATCGTAATCTTTTTGCCATACCAATTGAACGGAAAGATCATCCATTAACTCGCTGAAAATCTCGGTGGCGTATTGATTTATTTTTCCCAACAGAACTTCGGTAATTTTTGGACCCGCTTCATTAAACCATGACCGAATAGTTTGACTGAAGGCATTTATTCGTTCTAATTTTTCAATCTTACGCCGGATCTTTTCCAGTTTCCTTTCCTTTTTCTTAAGTTCCCTGATTGTTTCTTTTAATTCTTCTAATCGATTCTTTTTTTCTTGTTTAATCCCTATTTTTTGGGCAAGGGTGGCATTTATGGAGCTTTTCTCTTCCTTTAGTTTTTCAAATTTTTCTTCATTGTATTTTTCTTCAACTTGATTCTTTTTGAGATTTAGAGTTTTTATCTGTTGAGTAAATGATTTTAATTTTTCCTTTATTTTAGATAATTCTTTAAGGAGACCATCCAATTTTTCCTTAAGTTTTTGATGTTCTATATATTTGTGATAATCCATACTCAAGCCATCCTTTTGAGCAATAATTTTATCTAATTTTTCGGGAACATCTCTCAGTTCTTCAATTTTTTTCTTTAAAGGAGACATTTTTTTCTTCAAGCGTTGAATATTCTCTTGTTCTACCTTTTTTCTGGCCTTAAAATCCGGAAGCTTTTTCTCAAATTCATTTTTAAGATTAATATATTCATTCACGTCTTTTTCCAGGGAATTAAGACTTTCTTTAGTTTTTTGTAGAGCATTTATTATTGTTTCTTTGTCTTCTACCTTCCCCTTCAGTTTTTTAGTTTTTTGGCGGATTTCATCCAATTCATTTTGGAGGCCACTTATCTGTCCCTCAAAGCGACTTAATTTATTGAGTTTTTTTTGTCCTTTCTTAAGAGATCTCAATTGTTTTCTGGTTTCTTGTAACTTACTCTTACTTTTCTCCAAACTTTCCTCAACAGTCTCAATTTTTTCTTGAAAGTAATCTTCCAAATCACCGCCGCCAATATTTTTACATTTTTCATGGAGGAAAGGACACATCCCACCTTTGGAGAGCCTTTTATTCTTTTTCAAATTGGAGAGTTTAGTTTTTTGAGCGGATGTTTGTTTTTCGATCTCTGTCAAGGTCTCTTGAATTTCATCTATTTTGGACACCTTTTCTTTTAGAGACGGTATTTTTTTTGCTTTTTCCTTTATTTTTGAAAGGGTCTTTTTCTTTTTGTTTTGTGTTTGTGTTAGTTCAGAAAGTTGTTCCTCATAATTGAGAATCTTTGTCTTTGAATGATTAAGCTTTTCTAGCTGTTTCTCAAGTTTTTTATACTTGTCATGGATGTCCTTTAGCTCTTTCAACCGGTCATTTTTTCCTTCTATCTCTTTGATATCTTGAGTGAGTCTTTTAAAATTGCTTTCTCTCTTGATATACGCGTTGTTTAATTTTTTCAGCTTATCTTTTAACTTATTAAGTTTTGTTTGTTGATCCCTGAATTTTTTTTCCTCTTTCTCAAGCACTTTGTATCTCTTATAAGCCTTACTGGTTTCCTCACAGATATGTTTTGCTTCTTGGGCTTCTTTTACTTGAGTTTTAATTTTTTTTAGATTTTCTTTTGTATTTTTCTGCTTATTTTTTTGGATCTCTATGTTATTGAGGATCTTTTTTCTTTTCTCCCGTAGTTGTTCCAAGATTTGATATTTTTTCTTAATTTTTTCATGTTTCTTCTGCAAGGAAGCGATTTTGGCAGTCAAATCGGACAATTGATCGCGAATTTCCTTTTTCTGGGAATATGTTTTCTCCTTTCCTTCCAAGGATCCTTGTAATTGCCTGACATCTTTATCTAATTCATTAATCCTATCATCAAATTCGTGGTTAATTGCCAGATAATTCTTATATAATTTACGATAAATATCCACATTTAACAATGGTCTAAATGTTGCCTTTCTTTTGCTGGGAGTTTCCAAAAAGGGTGCAGTAAAGGTCCCTTGGGGCACCCCAATCGCGTTTTCAAAGATGGTATTGAGATCATATTGTTCACCAATCTCCATTTGTTCTTTTAACCAATCCTTTAAATCTGAAACGGTATTTATCCCCCTAAGGAGCTTTCCAGACCTAACATCTTTAACCTCCACATTGGTATTACCAGCAACAGATCGTGTGATGGCATATTCTTGATTATCCTTCCCTATTAAATTTACGGTCACCGAACCCGATTTACGGGCATCTTTCCCCTTTCTCACATAATCAGATTGGGTTGATGGAAGTGAATTAAAAAGTACATGGCCAATCATCTTTAATACAGAAGATTTACCCGTTCCATTTTCACCCAATAGGACATTAAGGCCTTCTTTAAAAGTAATTTCGGTATTGGTATGTGACGTTATGTTATTGAGCCGTATATTAGTGATAAATGTCATTTTGTCATCTCCTCCTTAGAAAAAATCAGGTTCCTCTATTTCGATTTCTTCTTCATCTTCTTCATCTTCTGCAATATAATCGGACCTAAATGAAATCATTTCCTCTTCCGTCCCTTGTGTTTTTGGTTCCTTATCCTCGGATTTAGATCCAGTTTCAGATTCAAATTCAGATTTAGGTTCAAGTTCAGATTTAGAAACACTTTCATCCATAATATCAAGGTCACTACCCTCTACTTGGGATAATTCTTCAGAAATTGTATTATTATCCCACCATTCCATGATTAAGTTTGCCATATCTCCATTCTCAGTATTCTTATCCAACAAAGCAGATTTTAAATCTGTCATCAAGGAGAGTATTTCATCTTTATGGGGAGAGTATTCTTTATTTTGTTCAATCAATTCCGTGAAAACTGCATTTTCAATTTGCTCGATTGAACTGTATTCTTCTCCCGAAATCTTCATACCGTCCAATTTGGAATCAATCTTAGCATTTATCCTTACATCGAGCAGATTAAAATTTTCCATGATCATCTGCTTTATTTCCCGTAAATTTACATTTAGCTTGGAATAAGAGATTGTTCCTTTGAGAAAAACATATAAAAGAGGAGTATTAGGATACTTAATTGTCTCGATAGGACGGTCTTCTTCTTTTCGAATTGAATGTTCATTCTTACCCAACAGTCCAATCTTTTTTGGAATCATTTCCATTATATATTTCTTGGTCTTTTCGAAACTGGTTAGATCTGAACTGCCCACATCGATACTTATACTTAAAAATTCACGGTTATTAATATAATGAGGATGATCTTCAGCACCATTTGCTGCGAGGATAGGAGTTATATCTTGTGTCCAGGAGAACTTCCCTCCATCCAATCCCACATCCTCATTTTTTTCCAAACGCACTAAAAAGGCTCCCCGATCGAACCCAGAAAAGACATCGTTTGCCTCAACCACCTCAAGACTCCCTGGATTGAATATCCAAGGATCCTCGACTGGGAGCTGATATTGTTTATGATAATGGCCCAAGGCTAAATAATCGACCTTTTTTTGCAAGGATTGAATCTTTCCCGAGATATTTATGCCAACCTTGTTCTTGTCTTGTCCTTGAATGCCAAAATGCATGAGAAGAATATTATATGACCCATTTTTTTGTATAGATTGTTCGAGGAAGGGAAATAAATCCTCTGTTACCGATCCATAATATGTAACACCTCTAATATTAATATCGCCAATTCGTATAAGGCCACCCCTATTGGTCTCTTCATCATAGAGATCAAATTTAAAATCCTCTTTATCGGTAGATCTTTGAGCATCTAAAAGTTTTATAAGATCTAAATCGGCTAAAAATTGCATCCAGGATCGTAAATGAGAATAACCCCTTTGATCATGATTTCCTTCTATGGCAATGATCGGAATTTCTCGACCAAGCGTGTCCAAAGCCCTTTTTTTGAATTCTGAGATAATTTTAAAAATTGCCGTAGCCGTTTCGGGGTTGAGATCATTATTATGAAACATATCCCCAGAATGAATAATAAAATCAACCTCAAATTCCAAGGCCTTGTTTAGGATTTGATTAAAGGCACGATTATAATCCCTAAATCGTTCTTTTAAATGATATTGTTTGTAGCCTAAATGAGTATCGGCCACATGAATAAATTTATATGTATTTTTCATTGTGCTTCACGTATCTATTTTATAAACTTACGAGATTATTTGTGATCTTCCTTTATGTTAATAAGAGATATATTTTAAAAAAGCTCTTCATCTTTCTGAGATTTTATGGGAACTCCCTTTGGCTTTTTAGCGGGTTTATTCCAATAATCCCGCCAAGCTTTACCCGCATCATAACCCTTTCCACCATGGGAAAGGAGTCTTTTCCTGATTTTTGCCAGTACAGGTGTGTTAAGCGCATTTCCCGTTATAACAGCCTGACCTGTGGTAAGACCGGGCAATTCCATCATTATATCCTCCGATATACTCTCTACGGAAGTCCGAATTGTTTGTTGATCCAAGGGATTAGTTATTTTCATAATGATTTGGGTCATACATTGAGAAAGTACATCGGAATCTAACTTCCCGGGCCTTTGGGAGATGATACAGATTCCAAAACCGAATTTTCTCCCTTCGGACAAGATTGTTTTTAGAACTCTTTTTGAAGACGAAACATCATTTGCAGGTGCAAACCGGTGGCCTTCTTCTAAAACTACCATAACAGGATAGGGAAGCTCATCATTATCATCAACATTTCCCTTTCCTGTTTTAGAGCTAATTCTGGATTTGAGAATTCGATTTAGAAATACCGAAGCAATAACTTGTTGATCATTTTTTTCCATATCTTCCATGTTGAGAATAGTAATTTGCCCAGGCTTCAAGAGATCCTTAAGATTCTTATGTTTACTATCGCTAATAAGCTTTCGATTGATCACATATTTCCGTAACCTCCATAGAATCCCCACAATCGATTTTTCGTTATTCCCATTTTTCATCCCATTCAACTTTTTAGTGAGATCTGAAGATGTGTAATTATGGGGATTGTCTTCTTTAACCTTTTTTAGGGCCTCAAATAAAAGGTATTGCATTTTTTCCGTGATATTTTTGAGGATCCTTATGAGTTCGGAAAAGTCTAATTCACAAAACCTAACACGCAATTTCTCTTTGGAGAGAACTTCCACTTTTGGTGTGTATTTATTATTTATTTTAAATGCTGGGTGATTTTGAGCTTCGATAAATGTTCCGTATTCCCCATGTGGGTCAAGGACCATGACAGCACCTCTGTTTTTCGGTTTCATCATTTCTTCCAGAATTACCCCAACAGTATATGATTTACCTGATCCGGTGGCCGCTAGAACCGCCAAATGGGTAGAAACAATTTTATTCATATCAAGAACAATATTAACTTTTTCTTCGGGACGATTAATTAGATGTCCCACCGTCAAGCCAGAGGATTCATCTTCTCCAACTCGGAAAAGCCAGCTTGACAAATCTTGATTTCTTGCCAAAAATATCGGGTCTCCCGGATTAGGAAGTTTTCTGGGATTGATGAACATTTTTAAATCTTCATGATAATATCCGATGATTTGGGCGGTTATTTCATAAATTTCCATTCCCTCGGTTTGATAATCGATGGTTTGGGCCACTATATCTGGTTCTAACTGGGGATTAGAAAGCATTTCCTCAGGATAGTGCCGAATGGGAGTAATATTGGTTACTCTACATAAAACTTGTACTTGATCTTGGTTATCAAAAGAATTATAATAAATATATTCCCCCACTTTAGTGTATTCTTGGGTGGGAGTAATGAAGTTAAATTGAAAAGTAGTCTCTCCTGCTCCTTTAACCCTTCCTACAATCTTTCCCTCATTTTCAGACATTTCGGTTAATTCCTTTTCATTCAAGTCTTCTTTATGGTTTGAATTCGCAGTTTCCTCTTTCTTATTTTTAATCTCATTCGTATTTTTATTCTTATTCTTATTTTCCACCATCTTAAAAGCCTCCTCCTTTCATTTTTAGCAAATATTCTAAATTATTTATTAATAACTGAAATACAGGTTTTTGACGCTGAAATACTGGTTTCAATTGACCAAGTACTTGTCGCATCAAATAAATTGAAGTTTCTACCACTGCAGAATAGTAACCAATCTGAAATTTTCCATGAATATAGTGAAAATCCTTAATTTCATCCCTTGACATGGTTATCACAGAATCACCTAAATTGGGGCTGATTCGGGGGAAATGATGGACAGATTCACCGTCAACAATCTGGCCTATGATGAGGATTTTGACGACTTTAATCCTTTCATCAATAAAATCGGGATACATGAGTTTCATATCATCCATATTCTGGGACAAGCGTGGACCATTCCTAAGAGCATCTCTATCAACCAACATAGTATCAGAGATAATCCCCACAATCATTCTTTTCATTATACCTTGCTGTGTTTTTCTGCTTTTCTCGATAAAAACAAAGGATCCGTATGCCGAATCATCAGGAGAGATATCTCCACCAGACTCAATTTCATTTTGTACTTGAACCCAATACAATATATGGCTTTCTCCTCTCACAATCTTTCCGATTTCTTTTCCCAAAACATTTTCACTTCCTGATTGGATTTCAAAAATATCAATTATTTTATATGTATCTATATCATTTATTGAGTTTATTATTCAAGATTTAATATTTAATACGAACAGATAATTTAAATAAGGCTTAAATATAATTCCAAAACATGAGTGCTTTTATTAGGCTTTGAGCGTTTCTTATCCTTTGATCACAGCCTTTCAGCGATTAATATAATGGTTCATCCTTTTTAGGCACCTTAAATGAAATCTTGTTTTGAGCCTCATCTTCGTTATTCTTCTTTTTCTGGTTATTAATTCCTTTGGTGCTCTCATCAGTTTTTGCTTTGATTTTCAATATTTTTTCACCTTGACCAACGGCAGAAGCATTCTCATCATGTCCCATATCCATTAGATTTGGCCCATCGAGCATTGAGAGCAATTCTTTAGGAATCGGAATAAATTCACTTAAGTAATTAATATTATTGAGAGATGCTTCCCAAGAAATTTTATCAGATTCCATTCTAAGTTTGGGGGGTCGATTTTTTTCAGGGATTGATTTAAGCAAGGATATTAACCTTTTAGTCCTCCCGAACGTTATTTGGACTTTAGAATTTATCTTTTTATAATTGCATGCGAAGGTACTTAAGGGTTCAATAAATGGCAAATTTGCATCATGCCACCTTAAGAACACAGGTTCTCTTCTTCCCGACTCGTTTTTGGGATATAAAACTTTTTCAAAATTACAGAATTGATAATTATAATGACGGATCTTGTGTGCATATCCCATTATCTCTCTTTCATTTGGAATATAATCCAAAAACTTCTTGCTATTAATCATAATCAGTTTTTTTTTAGCACGTGAGGTCAATACATTAAACCTATTGATGTCATATATAAATTCTTCCTCTGCAGATAATTGATCCATATCAGACAACCCGATTGAGGCAATTATTACCTCCCGGTCCGATCCTTGAAATTTTTCTACGGAATAAATGGTATTTTTCAGATATTCCATAAGATCTTTAGCTTTCAAATGGGTTAGCTTTTTAGAAGGAATATATTTTCCCATTTTATTCATTTGTTCAAACACTTCTTGGATAATGAGCCTGCCTTGGGCATTGTGGGGAGAGACTACACCGATCTG
>CAZEPC010000102.1:7501-12841 GCA_964513765.1 uncultured archaeon | reverse complement strand
CCCTTGACACACCCCGTCTAATAAATTCGGGAGTGACTTTTTCTTTTTTTGCAATTTTTTTCATATTTTAGGTTATTTTTCCATTGCTTGCTGAGTGAATTATCATCACGATTACTAATAAAGCAACACACTTTTTTTATTTTATCCCGAATAGGGAATTGTTTCAAAAAATGGAGAATTTAGTGGGTTATTTATCATTATGAATTATCATTATGAATTATCATTATGAATAATTATTATACACGTAAAGAAGCCCTTAAAGAATTTGGATTAAGCAGGATATTTAGAGCATCAACGGGAGAGGGAAAAACCAAATCCGCATTCATCATAGTCTCCAACGCAAGGCCCTCCCTCCCTAATATTGCAAAAGATAACGCCGCATTTTTCAGCATTAACGAATCATTCATCCCATTTCCAATTGCCACCGTCTTCTCAGGCCCCAATTCTTTCACCAACGCGGCTTTTTGCTCGGCTTCATTTAAATTGGTCTTTTCGCCTTTATTGATCTTATGAAGAGTAATACTTAAATCCTCAACAATTTTTGAAGCTTTTCCGAATGTATCCGCGGAAATAAGGAAAATTTCTAAATCTTCGTTTAATTTTGAGATTACATCTTCAATCCCTGCAATTAAATTACCACGGTGTGCAATTGTTCCATTTAAATCTAAAAGTAAATACTTCAAGACCATATCTTCGCGTCCTTCTATGTTTATATTTACCGTCATATTCATCTTTTTCCATTTATAAAATATCTAATTTTCTAAATAGGTCCTCGACCGTATATGTTAAATCATAATCCTTTAAGGATTCAAAAGGAACTAGTTTTGCATCTTTTGCATCATCCCGAGCAATTGGTTGGGGTGGTTTTTCCTCAGAATAATCACCATTTATTTTCAAATAATAATCTACAAGAATATAATGGTATTCAATTTTTCCCTCATCATCCCGATCAATTCGCTCAATTATATCTGCCAATTTATCAATTCTCAGATCGAGGGAAGTTTCCTCCTCGCTTTCTCTTAGTGCGCCCTCTTTGAGAGTCTCACCCACCTCTAAATGACCGCCGGGAATGGACCATTTATCCGCACCCGGATTGTATTTTCTTTTAATCAAAACAACCCGGTTATTCCATAAAATAACCCCACCCACACCAATATGGGGCCTCACTGGATAATGGCGCAGATCTAACTTGAGTTTTTTATCAACAGACAAGGAGGGTTTTTTCATACAAAAATAAATGAATAATGAAAAATAAAATGACTTGAACAAGGGAAGAAACTTTCAACAACCAAGAATTAGATGATCTTTATGAAAAATGTAAAAAAACCCAAAAAACCTCAATTATTAGCACCACTAAAAGACTGGAAATCAATCGCCCCGCAAACGAAAGTATTGGAAAATGCGGATGAAGTCTATTTTGGATTAAAAACAAACTTCTCTATGCGTGCCAGAGCGGACAATTTTGATACTCAAGAAATAAATAAATTAGTGGAAAAGGTTCATGATGCAGGCAAAAAGTGCTATTTAACAACCAACATTGTAATATATAATACTGAATTGGTCGAACTCTACCAAGCAATTGATTTAGCAAAGAAGGCAGGGGTAGATGCGGTGATCTGTCATGATTTAGCGGCCATTATGATTGCAAAGGATTTAGGCATACCTTTCCATATTTCTACTCAAGCAAATATATCGAATAAAGTTTCTGCTAAGTTCTATGAAAATTTGGGGGCAGAACGATTAATATTGGCCAGAGAACTTGATTTAGATGACATAAAGGAGATCATTAAAGAAGTCAGCACACCGGTGGAAACTTTCGTACACGGTGCGATGTGTACGGCAGTATCAAAGAGGTGTTATCTCTCATCAGAAATGATGGGTTTCGATCGGGAATTTTCTGCATTACGGGGAAAATGCGTACAACCTTGCAGGAGGTTGTTTAAATTTATGGGAGAGGAGGGGGAGGAGATTCATTTTGAACCCGAATCGGGAATGTGGTTTAATGCCAAGGATCTATGCATGATCGAACATATCCCCCTGTTGATTCAAAGCGGGATTTCGGCATTCAAGATCGAAGGAAGGATGCGGGATCCTCTATATATCTCTGAAACAACCGCGTGTTATCGGGAAGCAATCGATGCATATTACAGTGATGATTTTACCAGAGAAAAAGTAAAAGGATGGAAAAAAAGGCTCAAAAAAGTCTTTAATAGAGGATTTCACACGGGATTCTACTTCACCCAACCTCAACCAAAGGATATTCAGAGGGATCAACGCGGAAACGCTTCCAAATGGCATCGCGTATTTATTGGAAGGGTAATTAATTATTATAAGAAAGCAAATGCAATTGAAGCAGAAATAACCCATGGCAGACTTAGTTTAGGGCAGAATTTAATATTCGAGAATGAAACAGATCATTTTAGCACCCAGACCATAAATTCAATGCGGTTGGATAATGAATCGATCGATGAAACGGAAATGGCATGCTCCGAGAATCATATTATTGTGGGGATAAAAGTAGATCATAAAGTCCCTATAAATTCCAAGATTTATGTTCTCAAAGAAAAAAACCAGAATAACGAAAAACGGAAAAAATCCGAATCTTAAGCAACTCTATTATCTATGTATCAATCTATTTCTCTATCAAGATCTCTGTAATTTATCCAAAATGAGCAAATTATTTTTTTGCATACTTTTTGCCTGATTATATTCAACCAGAAATAGAGAATTAAGTGATTTGGTATGGTTTTTTCTGGAATAAATATCTTGGATGAATCCATCAAAAGCTTTAGGATGCTTAGTACCTGTGAAACTGCAGATCAGATCCTCCATCAAATGGGATATGGCATAATGACTGTACCCGCCCTCCAAATTTAGCACAATTTTCCCATCACATAACTTATCTGCCAAATCCAATATCCATTTATAAAAATCCCGGTAGCCTTGAGAAGTAAATTTTAGATTGCCTAATGGATCCATCCAATGGCCATCAAAACCCACAGGCACCATGATCATTTCGGGCTGGAATCTTTCTACAAAAGGTTTCACGTAATCGCAAAATAAACGGAAAAATGAATCGTTCGCCTCAAATGGAATGGGAAAGTTAACATTGGTACCGAGTCCGGATTCCACACCAATTTGGGTAAAGTGTCCCTCTTCCGCACCCCCAAAACCATATTCATGCATGGAACAGTACAAAACGGAAGGATCCTCGTAGTAAATCTTAGATATTCCATCACCAAAATGTGCATCAATATCAATAATGGCAATATTTCCATTAAAATTATGGACATCCCGCAGCTTTTCTATGGCAAGAGCAACATTATTGAATACACATAACCCATCAGCCTCTCCCGATACTGCATGGTGCCCAGGAGGGCGATTAAATGAAAAAGATCTTTGTGATTTACCCAAAAACACATCTTCCAAGGCCTTATAGACCGCCCCGGAGCTTGTGAGTGAGATATCCCAGATATCTTTAGTTGCCATAACCGTGTATCCGATCTGCCCACTTCCGTGCTTTGAAAAATATTTTACCTTCTCGATATGGTTGTTGGTATGAACCCGTTTTAAATCATACCTATTGAGTTTGGGAGGCTTTTGTAAAGCTAATTGATATTTTTTGTTTGTAATTCCCTTTTTTTTATTGTGATTAAATTCATTGGGAATATATCCTTGTTCCCTTAAATATTTCCAAGGGATGTAACATCTATTAGGGTTTTCATATGATTCAAAACTCGGTTTTGGATAATGAATATCATGCTGAAAACCAAATTTCGGAGAATACACAATTTCAAACTTATTGTGTTCTTTTTTTCTCGCCATGTTAGTTAACATTAACTTTCGTAATAATAAGTTTTTTTTGAAAAAGGAACTTATGTTTCATAGAAAAATGAGCGAGCCAATACAAGGAGTAATTGTTCCTACCATTACCTTTTTTGAAGAAGGTGGAAAAGTTGATCCCTTTGCGAACGAGGTATTAATAAGACATATATTAGAGAATGGCGCTGATGTCCTTTTTCTAATGGGGTCAACGGGTGAGGGGCTCTACTTCAATAAGGTTGAGAGCCAGAAAAAAGCAAAATATCTTCGTGAGGTTCAAAAAGTTCTTGGTAATATCGAGGATAAAAAACAAATTGTTATAGGTGTTTATGGAAAAAAACCTAAACATGTCATAAAAGATATAGAGAATTGTTCAAAAGAAATCTCAGATGCCGGATTTGTTATCCCACCGCCCAAAGATAGAAAATTAGATACCATGGAACAAATTGAATTTTTCGGAAAAATAATCGAGAATAAGCAAGGAAAAGAGATATATCTTTATAATAATCCTAACTCATTTGGCGGAACCGAAATCTCCGAAAAAGCACTTGAAGAATTAAAAAAATATAACAACCTAAAAGGGATAAAGGATTCTTCAGGAACATTGGAACAGAAAAAAATGTACTTATCCTTTTTATCCGAGGATTTTTCGGTGAGTTGCGGAAAAGAGGGGATGATGGGAGAGTTTTTGAAAATAATTCCCGAGGAAAAAAGAGAAATGGCAGGGCTTGTCCCCAGTATATCCAATTTAATTAATGTCCCTAAAAAGATATTCAAATTGGGAAAAGCGGCTAGGGATGAAGAAATGCTAAAACTTCAAGAGGAACTCAATTCATTTAGGAATAATATTTATGATGCCACCGAACCAAAGGGAAAGGCACAAAGAGGGGTAAAAATTGCCTTAAAATATCTATATGGTGAGCAATGGGAAGATTTGTACGAAAATTTTCATGGAGAAGCGAAGAAAGGACCAAATCCAATCACCTTATTTATTTCGCCTAGCCTTCAGAGAACCGTGGAGAAGGAGACTAAACAGAATATGTTCAATACAATTGACTATATAAGGAAAAAAGGATACATCAACACAATAAAACGGGATTAGCATGAAAAAATTCAAGGACAAAGAGTATAGCATCGGAAAATATACACTGAAATACAATCAATTTAAAAAAATAATGGAACAATTTCCATATGTGAAAGATATCAGCAATGCGGGGGTAATTAAGGGGCCATTTGATGGAAAAATAAATTCGATGTATCTTTTTAGAGGTGTAAGTGAGAAAGACGTACTTTTTCGATGTAGAGTCTCACAAGCATTCCGATATGAGGATATTGCGAAGGAAAAAATACTATATCGCTATTTAGATGGGACATTTTCAAAATTTACGGAAAACTTAGCAAAGAAAATTGAGGAAATCACCAAGAAGCAAGAAGGAAACTATATTTTCTCGGAAGAGAGACCTCCCATTGTCCCGGTGCAGAATCTTTTGTATTTTTACGAACCAGAGGAAGAATATA
>CAZEPC010000102.1:0-7491 GCA_964513765.1 uncultured archaeon | reverse complement strand
AAACCATAATAGATCGGGATCTTATGACCCCTCCGACATCCTTCCCCCCAATAAATTTCCATATATAGTGACAATCAAAGATTATATTCCAGGTAGGTCTTTCTACGAGGTTTTGCAGAATTGCCCTGGAGAACAAAAACATTCACCCGCGATTCGCAAACTCTTTGAGCGATCGGGAGAAATATTAGGAGAATTACACAATCACATCCAATTCGATAGCTTTTATGATAAAATCACCGAAATAGGTTCTGACAAGAAACATACATGGATAGAACTATTTAAGAAACAATGGAAAAGAAATGTGGAAGATGCGGGCCAATACAAAGCGATGAAACCCCTCCTTCAAGATTTAAAAGAATATTATGAGGAAAATATTCATTTGGTAAAGGATGAAGATGAAGCAGTATTTTTCCATAATGATTATCAAGCACAGAACATTATTACCCAGGATGATCCTTCCTTAGGATATGATGATCCAGATAAATTTAAGATTATTGGATTAATAGATTTTGATAATTGGAGAATAGGTCCAAGAGCACAGGATTTCGTGAAAATGGAGTATTGGACCATTCAAGGAGATAAAAAATGGCTTGAATCATTCTATACGGGATATTCCACAAAATACTCGATTGGAACGGATATGAAGAAAAAAATTGAAGTCTATAAATTACTTTGGTTCATCCTGGTATATGCATTTGAAATGGATAAAGTTTCAAAAAACGAACTTAATTCCGCTGTCGATCAAAGATTTCCTTCTGCAGAAAAGTATATCACGGAAATTACGAAAATATTAAGAGATGAATAATTCAAAATAGTTCTTTTAATTGAAAATCCGCAGAAAAACATATAAATAGCAGAAGAAAGGAAGTTAATATAATCAATGATTATCCGCCAATTCAGAGATGCAGATGCAAAAACTGTTTCTGATCTCATCATAACTTGTCTCAAAGAGATCAATTCCAAATATTATCCCCAGGATGTAATAGAAAAAATTATTGAGCAACATTCACCCAAAAAAATCAGAGAAAGAGCGCAAAATCAGTTAGTTTTGGTGGCGGATCAATACGATGAGATTGTTGGGACTGCAACGATAAACTTTGATTCAAATTATTTTGGATCAGTCTTTGTTCAACCAAAATACCAAGGCAAGGGTATTGGAAAGCAACTGATGGATAACCTAGAGCGGCTTGTGGCGAAAAAAGGGACAAAAGTGGTAAAGATTCATGCAAGTATTAACGCAGTTGAATTCTACGAAAAACTCGGTTATGAAAGAATTAGGCTTGTGAATGATGAGATTTTTGGAAAATCCTATAAAATGACCAAGGACATCTCGAATCTAACTTGTGATTAGATTTATCCCTCAGTATATGTTCTCTTTATAACTCTTTTTTGATTTCTGTTTTCTAAATCTTGTTTTCTGTTTTCTAATTCAAAGTGTGGAGATTATAGAAGCTTAGAAAAAAATAGCTGATTTGTATAAAAAGATCAAAACAAATAGGAAAAATAAAAAAGAGAGCAATGGGATTTAGATTAACTCGCAAATTAGATTGGTCTTGAATTTGCTTGGAACATCGGATAAATAAAGGAACTGAAAATTTCCGCATATCCTTGCTGAATGGAAACAATGGCAATTTGATTCTTCTCATTTCTAACTTGAGGACAAAGCACAATTTCTTCGGAATCTCTTGACATTGCAAAGAAATTATTGGCCTTCTTCAAGTTTCTGAATTGAATATTGCCCAACTGTTTCATTTTTTCAATAATATCCCCATATGTCCCTAAATCCCAATTGGAAGTGTAGAGGAATCGTGAAGATTTTTTATTGAATGCAATCTGTGAGAGTTTTTCCAAGATTTTTGGTTCCGCTGTGGGGGTTACTATTGTAATGGTACTTTTTACCCTAGTCATTGCATCAGTGATTGCTTGAATTAGGGCATCATGGCCGAACACGTGCCAAGTAGGACTATCCCCAAGAGGCTCCACATTTTGCGCCGCATTATTAATATCTCCTAGTTTGGACTCATTTTCCTCTGCAAGCTCATAACATTCATCGATGCTGTTCATGAAATTAAGGGTAAAATCTGCAATGGCATCTTTGACATTCTGAATGTTATCTTGGATTGTTTTATTTAATCTTTGCTGGAGATTCGTGGCATTTTCTTTATAAGCCGCTTTATGAGATTCTAACATGGAATGAAGCTTATCTTCCATTTGTTTGGTTTCATTGGTGAAAAGATCAATCTGTTCATCAATATCTGTATGCTGTTTTTTATCTAATTGAGCGACTTCATCCTTGAAGAGATTGATTTGCTCATCCAATTTTTGATGGGCATTGGAAATTTCACCATCAATTAGTTCAGAAGTTTTGATTTTGAGATTATCGAAATTATCTCTCACGGTTCTCAGCATTTCATCATAAAGTCTTCTTTGCTCAGTTTTTTGGCTATCCACATCCCTCTGAAACTCACGTGTGTGATCTTCGTGTTGACTTTTACTTTTGTTCAGATAGGCATCGATCTCTCGAATTTGATTTTTAACCTCCATAGATACATCCTTTTTGGCATTTTCGTGATCTTTTTCCATTCTTCCATGCCAATCATCGACATTTTCCTTGACTTCTTGGTTGGAGGAATCTTTTTGTTCCAAACAGGAATTTCTGTGTTTATTAATGGCAATTTCGTAATTTTCCCGATGGGTTAATAATGAATTTTCAAGAGAATCTTTGAGTTTGATAATTACCTCTTTACCATTTTTCACAGAAGCATCGACATTATCATGGCATTCTTGGGATAAATCAGTAGCAAGAGTATCCAATTCCGCGTTGATCTTTTCTTTTTGCTTCGTATCCATGTTTTGGTTGGTAGTTTTAATTTCTTCATTTTTGGATTGGGTTATTTCCCCAATTTCAGATTTCAGCTGGGCCCTTGTTTGTTGTGTCCCCTCCAAATATCCGGCAGTGCTATCAGTAAAGTCTGCTTTTATTTCCTCTCCAATTTCGCCGATCCGACTTTGGATTTCATCATTCACAGCAACCCATTCTTTATGCCGCCCTAACACTAGGGCTTTAAATGCACTACCTCTACTGGCCAAAATCTCACCGAGGTTTGATAATTTTGTGCTTATATCAATAAGATTACTAATTAACTGGGTGGTTTTTGCTTCAAATGAATTGATTTGCTCGACCAGTTGATCTTGTCTCGCATCTACCTTCCCATTGATTTGCTGTTCCATGTTGTTATTGGTATCAGTTAAGTCGGTGGTTTGATCCTCTAAAAGCTGAGAGAAATCATCCTTTAGGTCATCCAAAACCTTCTTCATCCGGATCATATATTTTTCTAAAATTTCATCCAAATTTGGTTTTAACTGATCTGCGGTTTCACGCTCATATTGTTGGTGGTTATCCAAATCCTTTTTCAATTCAACTTCTAATTTCTCCACACGTGATCCAAAATCTTTAAGGAGATCATCGATGATATTGTTAAAAGTATCCTTTTGAGATTGAATATTTCCATCATATTTTGATTTAAATCCCTCAGAAATCTCATTGAGATTATTTCTGAGTACATCTATCATACTATGGATATTCTGTTCGAATTGGTTAGTAGTTTCTTTGTGATCTCCAGTAATTCCATCTAATTCTGAATTAAGATTATTGTTGTCTTCCGTAAATTTGGAGGCATGTTTATCCCACAAATTCTTAACGGCTTCATCTTTCTGATTCACTTCGTTTTCAAAATCTTGATATCGGGCATCGATATTAGTATGGATATCGCTTTCAAGTTGTTTTTCAGAGGATTCAATATGCTCTTTAACTCCTTCAGAGGTTTCCGTAAATCTATCTCGTGCTGAGAAGGTGGTATCTTGAATTTTATCCTCTAATGCTTTACTTGTTTCTGTAAACCGGTCTCGAGCATTATCAATGGTGCCCTTTTTGTCTACATCGTGGCTATCGCTCTCCCTTTGAAAATCTTCAACCTGGGTTGTTTTTGCAGTATCAATCTCACCCAATGCATTTTCTTGGATCTCTTCAAGATTTTCAAACCGATTGGATTGATCTCCCAACACAGCATCCTTTATTTTATCGATATCTTCCCTAAACTCTGCGGATTGTTCGTTAAATAACTCTAAATACGGTTCTAAAGGAATATAACGATCTACAATCCCCTCTATTTTTCTAATAAAGCCCTTTTCTTCTAATTTTTTTGTAATAGGTTGAAGCGCTGCGGTTTCCTTATCCATCATACCTGCAACTTCGGAAACGGTACTTTGGGGGAAGGCCAAATATACAATATAGGCTTTAAAATCCTCTTCACTTAGCCCGTAGCGATCAAATATTTCTTTCGTTGGTTCTTTTAATGACATTATCATTCATCCTTTTTTTTAACTATGATTGTTTTAATTCCGAAAATTCTTTAATAAAATGTTTGTTGTTTGCAATAATAAAAATTTGGTTTATACACAATAATAAAAATTTGTATTATGCTTGTTTAAATATTTTTTCTATCTGTGAATGTTTGTATCATTTTTCTCAATATCCTAGCAACAAATTGTGTGTATAAATCTTTTTATCCATCTATCCTTTTTAACTTTTATATGAAGCATTCGCATTTTAGCGCTATTGAAAAAGAAGAAGTCAGCTTGTTTGGGTCCGAAAAAACCACTGTCCAATGGTGGACCAAAAGAAAGGATTCAGAATATTTCATGATGAGAAAATTTGAAATTGGAAAAAATGGACATATAGGCGTCCATAATCACCCTGAAGAACATCAAATGTTTGTTTTAAAGGGACCAATCAATTTAATTGACAAAGACGGAAGGGAAACTAAAGTTGATACGGGAGAGTTTGTATATATGCCCCCAAATGAAAAACACGGATATAATAACCCGAACGATTACCCCGTCTCTTTTATTTGCTGCATCCCCAACCTTGCCGAATCTTAAATAATAAAGAAAAAATTATTTTTGTTTTATTTTATTTTGTAATGTTTATGCTAATTTCCTTAATGCATCACAAGATTTCGTTTCTGGAAGACCTCCTTTAATTCAGAGAGTAATTGAGCCCGGTTTGGTTTTTTCGATTGCCCCCCATTCCCTTTTAGGGCATTACTTTTATCTGGTTTTGAGGGTGGTGGCGGTGGACTAGAATTGGCCGAATTTGATTTTGAGGGAGGCATCATACTCCTTTTTGAGCTAATTTGGCTGGGCTTGAATGAAGCATCAGGTGATTGAGAAGATGAGGATTGAGGGGATGGTGGCTTCATTATTTGAGATTGCAATATTGTTTTTAGACTTTCAAATTGTTCCATCATCTTTTCGCTTAAATTCAACACTAGTTTCATAATTTTCGCCAGATAATCATCCGTGGAAAGATTGGACTTTTTATTCCCAAAAAACTGCTTGAAAGTTTGGGCAAATTCAGGTTCAGTACTAAAGAAATTAAAAATGGAAGTTTCCACCAAATCAAAACTGGTTTTTTGTTCTGCCATCCGTTCTTTCAGCTGCTCCTTCATGTATGCAATATTAATATCCGTCTTAACATCATCACGAATATCGGGATCCAATTTATGAAGAAATAGCAAAAAGTAAGGGCGTTCATTTAGATATTTTAGGATATCCATTATTTGGTCAAAATAGGCTAATGCTTCATCAAATCTGTCCGAGTCTTGCATATCAAATACAAAGATGACCAAATCTATCTTAAGAAAATACCTCTCAGGTTCTTGTTGATAATCGTGACGATGTCCTTTTTGTCCCCCAAAATCCCAGATTACTAGGTTATAGTGTTTGGATTCCATTTGCCGTACGTCTACTCCCCGTGTTGGTTCGAGATTTGTTGAAAGTCCCATTCTGGTATTCCCCGAAATATTTTCAAGAATACTTGTTTTTCCGGCATTATCCAATCCCAGCACTGCGACTTTAATGTCTTCTTTTTTTAAATAACTGCTTCTCTTTCTCCAAGCCCGGGAGACCAAATTAGCGGCCATCACCCATTTCCTCAAGTCCATCTCATTTACGCCAATTTCTTTGGCTTCTTCATCTATTTCTTCAGCGTCGATTTTCTTAATGAGATGTTTGACTTTCTTAATTTTGTGATCCCGTAATTTTTCTGCTTGTTCTTTATTGCATCCTTTTAGAACGGTAGGACTCATTTTAAGGATATCGCTGAAACTATCTGGTTTTTCTTCGGCTACGATAAACCTTCTACAAAACATTTCAATGATTTTTCGTTTTTCTTCCGACATAATATCATTCAGTTAATTTAGGATTTTTATGCTTATATATTCACATTTCAAAAAAATACTAAAAATTTCCTTATAATTATTCCAATAATTCTAATATCGTTCCTTTTTAGATTTTTGTCCATTATCAGATATTTTTTCATTCTTATCTGTTTTTTTCTCTTTGTCTTTCTCTTTATGTGAAAGAATGTGCTTCTCTTTGGGATCTTTAGATTTTTCTGCAACATAATTTTCTTTCTTTGAAACCGAAGAATCCTTTTTATCTGGTGATTCATCGAGATTGATCACCAATTCATCCTTATTTGCCCTTTCTTGGGAGTTTTGATCCTCATCCCCATTAGTCTTGTGGGGATTATTCAAAGTCTCCCTTATTTGGGCTATTTTTAGAAGCTTTTCAAATTTATCCTTTCCGCTTGATTTTTGGATTTCCTCTTTTAGATTATCCAAAAGCCAATCATTCACCTCGGAAGGATCCTTGTTTCTGAGCTCCCATTTTACCTCATCCATTTGTCTAGCCTTCATCCGTTTTTCTTGGAGCTCTGAAATCATTCGGGCGAACTTTGCTTGGAAACCTTTTTTATTAACGGAATCGTCATGGATAATTCGTTGAAGCTCTTTTATAATAGGCTCTATATCATCCTCTTCCAGATAAGGTTCATATTCTAGCCATTTTAAGATCTTCTCCGAATCTTTGTTTTCCATGTAATTATCTTTTGTAATATATCAATAAAAATTTTGTTTCGAGGGGAATGAAAAAGAAAAAAATAAGTCATTGGTTGTATTGATCTTAATTGTAGAGAATTAAATAGAACAAAAGAATCAATAATTAGAGATGATAGTTATGGGAAATGATAAGCAAGAGAATGAAGAACGAAAAATTCGGGCACCCATTATTACTGTACTTGGCCATATTGATCACGGAAAAACATCATTATTAGATTATATTCGAGGCACCATTGTCCAGAAAAAAGAGGCTGCCGGAATAACCCAGCACATCGGGGCTAGCTTTTTTCCGATGGATAAAATTTTAGATTTTTGCAACGCTCCCCAGAAAATGAGGGAAAGAATTACGATCCCGGGAATTTTAGTTATCGATACACCCGGCCATACCGCCTTCATGAATTTGAGAAAAAGAGGCGGGGCTGTTGCGGATGCCGCCATACTCGTAATTGAGGTGCCCACCGGACCCATGCAAACCACATGGGAATCGGTACGGATCCTACGTTCCAGAAAGGTACCTTTTATTGTGGCA
>CAZEPC010000101.1:0-12995 GCA_964513765.1 uncultured archaeon | reverse complement strand
GTAATCGTGACGATAATTCAATCAGCAAGGAATGGAAAAATAACCGAAGATATGGAGATTGTTGCAAAAAAAGAAAAAGTCACTCCCGAATTTATTAGACGGGGTGTGTCAAGGGGCAACATTTGTATTTTGAAAAATAAACTTCATAATATCGACCCAATAGGAATAGGTAAGGGTCTTTTTACTAAAACTAATTCTAATATCGGGACTTCCAAATTCATCTGCGATATTGAAATGGAAAAGAAAAAGGCTAAAATCTCCGAGGAGTATGGTGCCGATACCTTAATGGATCTAAGTACCGGTGAGACGGAACAAGATGTAATTACATTACGGCAATGGATTTTAGAAAACATTAAAATTCCTTTAGGAACTGTCCCAATTTATCAAGTCGGCCTTCGGGCCCTCGAGCGGGATGGTGCAATTATCAATATGACAGAGGATGATATGTTCAACGTTGTGGAAGAACAAGCTAAAGAAGGGGTGGATTATTTTACTATTCACGCCGGGGTAACGAAGGATGTTGTATCATATCTTAAAAAGGATCCTCGATTAATGGGTGTAGTATCCCGGGGCGGGACGTTCATGGCCAGTTGGATATTGCACCACGAGAAAGAAAACCCATTTTACTCAAATTACGATTACTTACTGGAAATGGCGAAAGATTACGATTTTGCTGTCTCTTTGGGTGATGGAATGCGCCCTGGCTCTATCATGGATAGTACTGATTATGTTCAAATTTATGAACTACTCAATATTTCGGAGTTGGTGGATAAGGCCAGAAAACAAGCGGTCCAATCTTTTGTGGAGGGACCGGGTCATATACCGGCCCATCAAGTGAAAACTAACATACAAATTCAAAAAAGTCTCTGTAAAGAAGCACCTTTTTATGTATTAGGCCCTATTGTTACAGATGTCGCACCCGGGTATGACCACATTACCTCGGCAATCGGTGGAACTATTGCAGCCATGGCGGGTGCCGATTTTCTCTGCTATGTCACTCCCGCAGAACATTTAGGCTTACCCAATATTGAGGAAACAAAAAGAGGTGTCATCGCTGCCCGTATTGCTGCTCATGCTGGTGATATTGTAAAACGACCGGAAGATGCAATGGAATGGGATCTTAAAATGAATATGGCGAGAAAGAACCTCGATTGGGAAAGTATGTATGAAACTGCCATAGATCCCAAAATTGCAAAAGAAATCCACACTCGGAAAACCACAGAACCGGATGAGATCAAATGCTCTATGTGTGGGGATTTTTGTGCGATAGAGATCCTCAAAGAAGCCTTAGAGGAAAAAAGAAAAGAAGATAAAGAATGTCTTTAGGATAAAGAAATTGCTTAAAATTGTTTGTTTTTATTTTTCTCCAATTTTTCAATCGCATAATGGATCTTACTCAGCTTTTCTGTGAGATCTTTCCCTCCCCGGGCAAAAAGCCTTAGCATTGGTTCCTTTCCCATTTCACCAATATCCCAGATGATATCGGGAATCTTTTCTAATTTTTTATAACTTTCTCGAATTACCCACTGCATGGTATTGTTTTCAACAGCCGTTTCTTCATCTTCCCTCTCGATTTCAAAAAGATAAAGCCCAACCTTTTCTAAAGCTTCAATATAATCCGGTTTATACTTAAGATTCATTACTGCTCTGATCTCAGGATCTCTTTTTTGGGCAGTTAATAATAGTCTGGCTGTGTGATTTGATACATTAAATTTAACCGGACCGCAAGCGTGGGGTTTATCGTTTACTACCGTTATTCTTCCCTCAACAGCGGCAACATCTTCCTTGCCCTTTGCATCCTTCAATGAAATTGAGATATTAGTTTTAACCTCAGGTACCAATTTAGAAAAAAGGACTTTCGACTGGAAATAATCATAGACGTCATAGACTTCCCGAAGCACCTCTTTTCTTTGAGGATCCCCTGTTGTATCCAAAATTGCCACTTTCTCTTTGGGACTTTTTTCGTTTTTGGTTGGAACATAGTATAAATGGTAGAAATATCTCTCTATCTGATCCTCGGTCTTCTGAACTGCCGTATAAAGGTCTCTATATATTGCCAAATTTCCCGTTAAGGCTGCAGAAAAAATACAGCCTGTTCCATGTGTTTTGGTTGCATTTTTAACTCGTTTATGTGGAAACATTTCTATACCCCCATCTTGATATAAATAATCAATTACCTGATTCTTTTCCTCGGAAATATGTCCCCCCTTGAATAAAATACTGGATATTCCCATTTGTTCGAACTTTTTTCCAGCCGTTAAAATATCATCTACCTTTTTTATCTCAATCCCGGTCAACGCTTTAACTTCCTTGCTATTGGGTGTTAGTACATCGGTTTCATTAAAAGAAGGAAAGAGGTTTTCTATCATTGATTCTTTAATTCCTTTTTCGGAGAGTTCTTTTCCGCTCCCGCTTTTCAAAATTGGATCAAAAATTAGGGGTACTTCATATTTTTCCTTTACTTCTTTAATTATTTGAATTATTTCCTTATTTGGGACCATTCCGCATTTCATAAATTCAATCGGATAATTCTCTAAAATTGTGTGGAGTTGTGTCCTTACCAAATCCGTGGAAATACTTTCCCAATCCAAAACTTTTTCGGTGGTTTGAACAGTAATGGCCGTTATAACCGTAAATCCATGTACCCCAAGTGACTCGAATGTCCTAAGATCGGCTTGAATACCTGCTCCTCCAGTAGGATCCGAACCAGCAATGCTCAATACTAAGGGTTTTTTGTGAGATTCATTCTCATTTTCTGGTATAATCATATTATTGATAAATCAAGGAAAAAATTTGTTTCTTTTGATTTTATTTTTGGGTATTATTTGTTTCTTTTGTTTTTATTTTTGGTTTTAAACTTCAATTCTCTTCAGTCTGGACTGAATATTTTCAATAAAAGAGACATAGTGGCCTTGTTCTTTTGAAATGGTTTCTAATGTGTTTAAAGAACGATTATATGCCCATTTTGCCTTATCAAGTAGACTTACCTTTTCATAGCTCAAACCCAAATAATAAAATCCCAAGGGGTAATGAAAATCAAGTTTGACCAGTTTCATAAGCTGTCTAATGGCCAGAGTGGGCTTTTCCATCTTATAATAACCTCTTCCCAAATGGAATAAAAGCTTTAAGTACCTTGGATCCTTATTGGTATATTTTTGCTCATCCAAAATGTCCCAAAGTATATTTATTGCAGATTTATATTTTCCTTTATCGATTAGCACCAAAGCTTTGTTGAACTTTTTTTCGTTTTCCGGATCAAAGTTATCCTTGGTGGCTTTTTCTCTTTCTTCCTTTAATTTTGCCTCTTTTTCTTTCCTTTTTCTATCCTCTTCAACTTGCTTCAAATAATCAGTAAATACATTAATCACATGGATATCATATTTTTCATGGCAAACCGGACATTTATCACTTTGAGTCATCCAATCCTTTAAGCATTCAGTGTGCACTAAATGGCCATTTGGGCACCCTACGTATTTATTTTCGAGTATTATCTCACTTTCCCCAAATTTTGATAAGTCGATGGGTTGATGACAAATCACACATTGGGATTGTTTTTTTTGTTCAAAATTGGACATTTTGTCTATATATAAGTGAATTTTTAATCGTAAAAAATATTTTTTTTTTGGAAAAATTTTTAGAAAAGTTTCTAAGAATAAAGAACAAAATTTTTTTTCTTTTCCTCATTTGTTCTTATCAAGGAATTTACATTCAAGTAATATTTTTCTTTAATGAAATTCTTAAACTTAATTTCTTCTCCATCATGGGTCCGTGGTCTAGCCAGGATATGGCGCTGGTTTGCGAAATCAGTTGTCGGGAGTTCAAATCTCCCCGGGCCTACTTCTCTTTTGTTTTGTTTTATTAGTGTTGAAAGTGTGAGATTTATCTGCCTATGAATTCTCTTTCTTTAGGGGAGTTTCATTCAACCAATCTTGCATTCCAAAGGATTTTTCTGATTTTGAGTTATTTTTTGGGCAATTTTCATGAATATTTCATCGACTCCCATGTATTCTTTTGAGGAAATTATCATGTGATTCAACACACTTCTACATAACCCATCTTTTTCTAAAGCAAAAAATTTCTTCCATTTCGTTTTATAATACATCATATCCTCAGGCTGGCAGAGATCCATCTTGGTCCCTGCCACAATTACGGGAATATCTCCGCATTCCTTTTTTAACATTTTAAACCATTTTGATAAATTTTCAAAGGATCTTTCTCTGGTAAGATCATAAAGAATTATGGCTGCTGATGCACCCCGAATATATGAATCATGCAGGAATTGAAACCGGGATTGTCCGCCTAAATCAAACACCAATAGTTGCGGATATTCTGAATTAGCGAAATTTACTACATTAAAATCAACCCCAAGTGTTATCTTTGAGGTACAATCGAATTTTCCTTTGTTTTTGGTCGATATGAGGGTTGATTTTCCAACTCCGCCATCACCAGCTAAAACTATTTTAACAGATTTTGAGTTCGTCATATTCAAAAATTTTTCCTTATAAATATATATAAAATGCGACAAATTTACAAATGGAATATATGGAAGTAGGGTTTGGAAGTTTCTTTTCAATAATAAAATTTTAAGTGATAGCATCATTTACCCAATTAACTCAAAATATAGAATTTTTAAAATATGAGTGTATATATGGGAGATTTTTATGACAGAAAAAATGGTATATATGTTCGACGAAATTGACCCCGATGAATTTGACTCTACAAAAGAATTGAAGGAGTTTTTCGGAGGAAAAGGTGCCGGCCTTGCTAATATGACTCAGCTCGGTTTACCAATTCCTTATGGGTTCAATATTCCATGTAAATATTCGTTATACTACGCCGAGAACAAGTCTTGGCCTGATGGCCTTAAGGACCAAATAAATGATGCAATTCACAAGATTGAAGAAAAAAGTGGGAAAAAGTTCGGTGATCCGGACGATCCGCTCTTATTGTCTGTTCGATCTGGTGCACCGGTTTCAATGCCGGGAATGATGGATACAGTCCTAAATTTAGGTATGTCCAAAGATATTACTAAAGAAATGGCTGAAAATAATCCGAGATGGGCTTGGGATTCATGGCGAAGATTCATCTTGTCCTATTCCGATATTGTAAAAGGAACTGGACGGGAACCGTATGACGAAATTATGGACGATTACAAAAAGGAAAAAGGAAAAAAATTGGATGTGGAATTAGATGCATCCGAAATGAAAGAATTAAGTGATATTTATTTAGAAGAATATGAAAAATTGGTTGAAGAAGAATTTCCAGAAGATCCATGGGATCAATTATATTCTTCCATCAACGCAGTATTCAGTTCATGGGACAGCCCACGTGCTAAGGCTTACCGAAAAATGAACAAGATTCCCGAATATGGAACCGCTGTAAATGTTATGAGGATGGTGTTCGGTAATCAAGATGAAAAATCTGGTACTGGTGTCTTATTCACCCGATCTCCTATGGATGGAGAAAAGAAAGTGATGGGTGAGTTCTTAGAAAATGCCCAAGGTGAAGATGTCGTTGCTGGTGTGAGAACGCCAATGAGTATGGATGATCTTAGAGAGGAGAAACCAGAAATCGTAGATCAGATCTATGAATTAGCCAATAAGCTTGAGGCCCATTACAAAGACATGCAAGATTGTGAATTCACGGTAGAATCTGGTAAATTATACTTCTTACAAACCAGAACTGGAAAAAGAACTGCCACTGCCGCGGTTAAAATTGCCATTGATATGTTAGAGGAAGGAATTATTGATGAAAAGACTTGCATCACCCGAGTTGAACCCAAAAAGATTGAAGCTTTACTTCATAAGAGAGTATCTCCAGAAGAGAGCAAAAAACCAATTGCAAAAGGGTATAACGCATCACCTGGTGCAGTGACCGGGAAAGCAGTCTTTGATATTGATGAAGCAATTGAAAGAGAAGAGAATGGTGAAAGAATCATTCTCGTAAGAAAAGAAACAAAACCTGAAGACTTTCCTGGGATGGCTGCTTCAATTGGAATCTTAACCTCCCGAGGAGGAAAGACTTGCCATGCAGCTGTGGTTGCTCGGGGTATTGGATTACCCGCAATTGTTGGTGCTGGAGAACTTGAAATCAATGAAAAGGATGGAGAAGCCAAAATAAACGATGAAGTTGTGTTTAAAACTGGCGATTTAATCTCAATCGATGGTCTTAACGGAGATGTGTATGTGGGAGAGGTTGAAGTTATTGATCCCGAAATTACCGGAGAGTTTAAAAAGTACCTTAAAATCTGCGATAAATACAGGAAGTTAGGTATTCGAACCAACGCCGATACTCCAGAAATGGCCATGAATGCTGTGAAAAACGGTGCCGAGGGTATTGGATTGTGTAGAACTGAAAGGATGTTTAATGCAGAGGATAGATTACCGAAAGTTGTAGATATGATCCTAGCCGATACCTTAGAAGAAAGAGAAGATGCCTTATCAAATTTGGAACCTCTTCAGAGAGAAGATTTTGAAGGAATATTCGAAGAAATGGATGGAAAGCCAGTGACCGTGAGATTATTGGATCCACCACTTCATGAATTCTTACCCGACTACAAGGATATGCTTGTAGAGTTTACCGAACTCAGAGTAAACGGGGAAGAAAACAAAAGGTATGAAGAACTTAACCGTCTCATCACAAAATACGAAGAGCTAAAAGAAGAAAATGCGATGCTTGGCCATCGTGGTGTAAGACTTGGTAACACCAATCCTGAAATCTACAAGATGCAAATTAGGGCATTGATTAGTGCCTTAATTGCCAGTCAAAATGATGGAATTGATGTCCAGCTTGAAATCATGCTTCCATTGGTTTCCCATGTGAACGAATTTACCCGATTAAAGAACATGTTGAAACCTTATGCAGAAGAATTAATGGAGGATGAAGGTTTCGAGCCAGAAAACAGAATCAAATGGGGAACTATGATTGAAATTCCTCGGGCAGCTCTCACTGCGGATGAAATTGCAGAAGAGGCAGAATTCTTTTCATTTGGAACAAATGATTTGACCCAAATGACCTTTGGCTTCTCGAGAGATGATGTTGAAGGCAAGTTCTTAATGAAATATATTGATGAAATTATGCCGCCAATCATGAAAGATAATCCTTTTGAACATCTTGATGAAAAAGGAGTCGGCAAATTGATCGAAATGTCGGTTGATAACGGCCGAAAAGCCAGAAAAGAATCTCATGATGAACATTTGAAGATTGGAATCTGCGGAGAAGTTGGCGGAGATCCACAATCAATAATGTTCCTTCAAAAAGCAGATTTGGATTATGTGAGCTGCTCGCCATTCAGAGTCCCTGTTGCCAGGGTTGCTGCTGCCCATGCAGCAGTTAAAGAAGAAGATGAAGAATAAATAAATCTCATCTCTTAATTTTTTTGTTTTTTTTACATAACTAAATCATATTTTTCATAAATTTCTTAATTCATTTTTAATTTCACCACGTATGGGAAATGAATCTTCTGAAGAATTGTCAATAGCTCAGCGATTATCCTTATTACATGAAGTAGGAGAAGAAGTAATTGAGGAGGAAGGACAGCTGAAATGGCTACTAGGCAATCGGAAACATGGCGAAATTATTGCATATGATGGATTTGAACCCTCTGGAAGAATTCACATTGCTCAAGGTTTACTTAGGGCAATAAATACAAACAAGCTTACAAAGGCCGGGTGTAAATTTATTTTTCTCGTGGCCGATTGGCATGCAGCAGCAAATGAAAAATTTGGAGGGGATTTGGATGTCATCCAAAAGGTTGGCAAATATTTTATAGAGGTTTGGAAAGCCTGCGGAATGGATATGGAGAATGTTGAATTTAGATGGGCTTCGGAATTAGTCGAAGATCCCAAATATTGGGAAATGGTCTTGAAAATATCAATGTCTAGCACTCTAAACCGGGTGAAACGATGTACTCAAATTATGGGAAGGGATGATAATTATTCCCTGAAAGCGTCCCAAATATTGTATCCACTTATGCAAACTGCGGATATCTTTTATCTAAATGCGGATATTTGCCAGTTGGGGCTTGATCAAAGAAAAGTCAATATGCTTGCCCGAGAAGTGATCGATGCTGTAGGAAAGAATCATAAGCCCGTAGCAATTCATCACCATATGTTGATGGGCTTAGGAAAACCACCTTCGGATGAATTGGATGAAGTAGACCGTAAAATTAAACGAAAAATGAGTAAATCTGATCCAAATTCTGCCATATTTATGCTAGACAGTAAAAAGGATATTGAGAAAAAGATTCGTATGGCATGGTGTCCAGAATATCAAGTTGATGAAAATCCTGTATTAGAATATTGCAAATACATCATTTTTGAACGGTTTGATAAAATAGAAATTAAAAGACCTGAGAAATACGGTGGAGATGTTACATATGGCTCATACCGGGAATTGGAAGCCGCATTTGACAATGGTTCATTAGGTGCCATTGATTTGAAGAATGCAGTGGCACAGTATTTAAATGATCTGCTCAAGCCCATCCGGAAATATTTTGAAGAAAATGAAGAAGCAGGAAAACTTCTTGAATTTGTAAAAGGACTACGAAAATAGCCTTAAATCTTTAGAACATAAATGCTAATAATTGGAATTATCGGGTGCTGAAATTGCAAACAAATGTATTTAAATTTGGTGGAAGTTGTTTCAAAACGGAACAATCATTTAATCAATCATTGAAGATAGTAGAAAAATACCATAATGAACCCCTCGCGATTGTATGCAGTGCTCTCTATGGAGTCACTGATAAATTAATCGAATATGGGAATAGTGTGGTAAATCCGGGTGATATAGAAGATGCCCCGGATATTTTTCTTAGTGAAATAAAAGATAAACATATGAAATTTATCGATACTCTTATTCAAGACGATGATTTGCATAAGGAAATGGAGACTTTTATTCAGGAAAAAATAGATGACCTCATGGATTTAAGAAATCATATTGAACAAGAGGGCTTGACTCCAGAGAATCATGATTACTTAGTTTCTTTCGGTGAAAGAATCTCGGGTTTTCTATATACAGAATATTTGAAATCTGAGGGATTTCAAGCACAATTTATTCCCTCTGATGAAGATTTTCTTATAACAGATTCTAATTTTGGAAATGCGCTCCCTAAACTAAATGTATGTAAGAAAAATATAATTAAAAAATTAAATCCTAATTTAGAGGAAAAAAAGATTTCTATTATACCTGGATTTTATGGGAAAAATAAAAAAGGTCAAGTTACCACGTTGGGTAGGGGTGGAAGTGATTTCACTGCAACCATTGTTGGCTGGGCTCTTTCCGAAGAAGATAATTTTGTCAATTGTATCTTTTGGAAAGATGTGAATGGGATTTTAACTGTTGATCCTCAGTATGTCAAAAACCCAAAACTGTTAAAAAAAATCTCAATCAAGGAGGCCAAAGAATTAACATTTTTTGGAACAAAAATTCTTCATCCAAAGTGCTTGAATACTGCGGAAAAGGGAGGAGATCACATCAAAATTGAAATACGAAATTTTAATGATCCTTTCTCCGAAGAATTCACCACCATCACCAAAAAGGCTTTTCATCCCGATAGAAGCGATAAAATAATCAAGGCCATTACCACATTAAATGATATTGCGATGATTACTGTGCAGAGTGATGCTATGGTCGATTTACCTGGTACTGCCGCTAAGATATTCTCAATTATTGCAGAATATAATATCAATATCATCTTCATAACTCAAGGCAGTAGCGAGAATAATATCTCTTTTGGTGTATATGCCCAAGATGGCTTAAAAGCAAAGAAATTGCTAGAAAAAAATAAATATTTTGGGTCGAATTGGTTCAAGGTAAAAATTGAAATGGAAGCTGCTTTACTCTCTGTGGTGGGAGCCCAAATGGTTCATAAACCAGGTGTTGCTGGATTGCTCTTTACTACTCTTGGTAATGCTGGGATAAATATTCGTGCGATTTCTCAAGGTTCAAGCGAAATGAACATTACAATGGTTATTTCAAGAGATAGTCTTGAGCGTGCAATAAAAGTATGTTATAGTTCCTTTATCGAGGGCAATTTACCGACAAAAATTGCCAAATGGTAATATATTACTTTTTTACTCTCATTTTAATCTATTCTGTTAAATTTCTTTTAACTTTTCCTTTTTCATAGGAATTTTTGCGATTTTTTATATGCAATTGCTTTTTTTTGTAAGTATGACAGAATCTAATGAATCAGTTGAGCTAAAAGTTGATTCTGGAAGTGAAGAGTTTGCCCATGAAGGAGAACTCTCCCGAAAAGAGAAAATTATTTATGCTCTTGGGCAGCTTCCCGGAACATTTTATGGCTCTTTCATGGGGCAAATCCAAGCGTTCTATTATGGATGGATGGGTCTCGCATATAAATGGATTTTGATAACACAAATTGTGTATGCGGTTTGGAACGCGGTTAATGATCCTATATTCGGTGTTTTACAAGATAGAACTAATACAAAATCCGGAAGATATATTCCATGGATTAAGTGGGTGTCTCCCTTTTTCACCATCGCGTTTATGGTAGTCTTTCTTCCTCCACAAGAATGGAGGTTTAAAACAGGAGGCGAACAATATCAAGTCTTATTGGCCATGTGGTATTTAGTTTCCCAGATATTGTACGATACCGGATTTACTATTGTCTTTCTTGCACACGTTGCCTTAGCTCCTCAGATGACCATGGATGAAATGGAGCGGAGAGAAATCCAAATTTATTCTTCAATTATGGGAGTTATTGGCATGGCATCCTCTTCAATTATTCCTCTAATCTTTTTGACTAATCCAGATCCTGATAAAATACGGCTGTTTCAGATTGCGGTTATTGTTTTTGCCCTTGTGGGGCTTGTGCCGTGGTATTTAATTGTAAAAAATGTAAAGGAAAACCCCGAATTCATACCACCCAAGGAAAATCAAGTCAGTTTTATTGAAAATGTCAAATATGTATTCAAAAATCCCAGTGGACGGATTTACATGGTATATGATGGTGTATCCGTGGGGATTTTAAATACTGTCGTGGCGGCGGTTCCCTTTGTTTTTTCGTGGATTTTTGGGATGCACGGAGAGTTTAATGAAAATTGGGGAATTATGGATATTATTTGGTACGTGGTACCGATTCTAATTTGCTTTTTAATTGGATTATGGATTGAATTGAAGATACCCGAACCTAAAGAAAAGGGGGGATTCGGAAAGGATGTCAAATTTGCTCTGATGTATTCTATGATTTGCGAAGGAATTGGATTTCTAATCGCATTCTTTGGGGTTTATACAAGTACAAATCTTAGCAATAATGAATTTGTGGTCCCTAATAGACTTTGGATGGTTTCCTTAGGTATGTCTATTGCAATGCTTGGGTTTTCAGGTGACTTTATCTATCACAATGTCATGCGGGCAGATACAATAGATTGGGATGAATTAAGTACGGGAGAAAGGAGAGAATCTGTGTATGCGGGTGTGGGATGCTTAATCTCCAAACCAATGATTAGTGTTGCTTTGATCATTGTACCTTATTTCATGAGTGAATATGGCTTAGTGCCAGCATCGCCTAATGATCCAACGGATAGTGCCTTAATCGTAGAAAATGGATTTAGAAACGCTGCGATTGGCGTAGCTTGGGGTGCATTTCTCTTTACTGCCATCCTGGCCTTCATTGGAATTGCGTTTTGGAAATTTTATCCTCTAGATAAAGAAACTTTGAAAGTAATGCGTGCAGATTTAGCAAAATTACACGACAAAAAGCGGTCTGAACGCCTTACCAATAAAAAACCAATTGAAGGAAGTAATCAAGAAAGTAGTGCCGAAAGCACTGAAAGTTAAGATCTTGGAACATTTTATTTTTTTTATTTTTATTCTTGCTTCTTCTTAATGGGCTAACGATTTTTAACAATAATTAATTAGAATATATTATATGAAAAATCAATCAATTGAATTGGAGTTCTATCCCAAGCTCTCCGAAGAAGAAATAAATGAAGCGATTAAAAGAATCAAAAATAATAAAAAAAATTGGGATGCACCATTCTTTATGGATGTGTATGATCATGCCGATATGGATAAATTTAGAAAGAATGTAAAGCCATTTTTGGAAGATGAAAATCTTAAAAATCTCATAATTATCGGTACAGGTGGCTCATACCAAACAATGAAGGCTCTTGAACTATTTTCTAAAAGAAAAATCTATTTCCTTACGAGCTCACGACCTTACAGATTACATATGGTCTTGAAAAATACCTCCCCTGAAAATAGTCTTGTTATTCCCATATCAAGAGGAGGGAAAACTTTAGATGTGAATTCAGTGCTTCCTTTATTTAAAGAATACAAAATGCTGGCCCTCTCATCGAGGGGTCCCATGAACGATATGGTTAAGGACTTGGGTGCAACGATCCTCCCGGTACCAGATCTCTCGGGTAGGTTTGCCGCATCTGTCTGTTCCGTAGCTCTTGTTCCCTCCTTACTTGCGGGCTTGGATGTTGAAAAATTCCAAAAAGGGTTAGATGATGGATATAATTCTTTTAAGAATCTCGATGATAAGGAGAATCCCACGCTTCTTTATGCTGCATATTTACATAAATTGTTTGATAAAGGATTTCGAAATGTATTTTCAATGCCTTACTCAAAGTGGTTGGAGGGGTTGGTTGGTCTCTTCAAACAAGAAATAAGTGAAAGTTCTGGAAAAGAAGGAAAAGGGTTCTTAGGCACTTCTCAGCCTGCTCCCTTATGTCAACACTCTGTATTGGAACTTCTCTTGGGTGGCAGTAAAGGTCACACAACTCCATTACTCTGGACCACCCATAAGGTAGCTGAAGATGTGGAACTAAAATCAATCGAAACCTTGAAGCAAGATTTGGGTGATCAGACAGGGCTTTCAGTCATTAATTATCAACTTGATGCTACTTTCCAAGCCCTTATTGAGCAAGGGGTTCCTGCGGCAAAAATAACTTTAGATGAAGTGGACATTTATTCTTTTGGGGTTATGATCGCTTTTATTCAAACTATGGTATATCATTATTGTG
>CAZEPC010000100.1:0-13020 GCA_964513765.1 uncultured archaeon | reverse complement strand
CTCAGAATACTCTTTTAATTTAGTTTCATCAATATCTTCTTGAGCCAATACTGTTAAAATCGCATTTGGTCCCGCATCCGCAAATAAAAACTTCTTATCATTCACGGTAGTAACGTTAAGAAAGTCCTCCGCGGATCCAAAATCTTTTTTAATCCTTTCAATAAATGAATCAAATACTGCCGTGGTAGCACCCATTTCGGCATCATTTTCTTCCTCCTCTCTTGTCTTACTGATGATGATTAAGCCCTCTCTATCGGCCACAACTATAGATTCTATTTCCTTGAGGGCATTCATCAAATTTTCAACTAATTTTTCTAAGAGTTCAGTATTCATTTCCTTTGCTTTCCTTTCCTTTCTTATATTTTATTTTATTTGTCTGTTCCTTTATAACTTTTTTATTATTTCATTATAAAATTCTTTAGATTATGTTCTTTCAGAGGAATAATATTTCTCGTTCATTTTTCTTTGAATTTTATACCCAATGGGTGCGAAAAATCTGAAGAAAAACCGTTCGAACCATCTTAATAAAAGAGCAAACATATGTGCAAGACCCCGATAATGTCTTATTTTCTTAAGTTTTCTATGTACATATTGAGGCATGACCCGTGCCATAAGTTTTTTCCGATTTTTTTCATCCACTAAGCCTTTACGATTAAAACCTTGTTGATATTTATTCGTCCTAAGATGTGACCTGAAATCACGGTATATCCAAATGAACCAGCCTGACATATATGGTTTTGAATTTAATACTTGAATCTGATAGGAAATGATTCGTGCCTGGTTTTCTTCGGAAAATTTAATATTTTTATCAATTACCCCATATTTTGCCCCAGCACCAAATTCTGTGATTAGCCAAGGTTTATTTGGTGCCGTTTGATACATTACATCTAACATAAAATTAAGCTGATATACGGTGGCAAAATACCACCCGAAGTATGCATTTTGACAACAAATATCTGCCTCTCTTCGTAATGTGTCCCCCATATAGCGGTTGGAAACATACGTTACCAAACGTGTATCATCATATTTTCTGGCCGCTTTCATCAGCATGCGGATCGTTTGAACACAATCTCTCCTTTCTGTTGGAACTTCATTCCCTACAGACCACGCAATAACCGAGGGGTGGTTGATATCTCGTTTGATGAGATCTCGGATCATACTTAACGCCACTTTCACAGTTTTCCTATTTCCAAATTCACAATCCCAATATAAGTGTATTTCCTCAAATATAAGTAGTCCCTCCTCGTCTGCGAGTCTTATTAGAGATTCATCATGTGAATAATGGGCAGTCCTCAGTGCATTAAAGCCCATATTCTTCATGCCAATGAGATCCTTTCGCCGTTCTTCTAGGGGATAATGGCGACCATAGGGCATTAATTCCTCATGGAGTGATGCACCTTTGATTTTAATTGGTTTATGATTTAGGAAAACATTGGTCCCCCTAATTTCAATTTGCCTAATGCCAAAATTATAGATATTTTCTTTCTCCGTTCCGTTCAAGATCAATTTAACGCGGTACAATTCAGGTGTCTCGGGCGTCCAAATAGAAGGATTCTCCATACTTACTAAGATTGTATTCTTTACAGCAGAATCCTCAAGGCCGAACTTTTTCTTGCGAGACTGTTTTTGTTGAGCAGATCCATCTTTTTCTTCTTCCCTTCCATCCTCAAATTCTTCGCGCGTTTTTCCCTTTCCTTCTTGGGTTTTAAAGAAAAGTTCTAAATCTTCTTGTCGCTTTGCCTCATCTACACCTTCTATGGCATCGGCAAAAAACTCACGGAGGGCATCTTTATCGTGCAGGATCTTATCCAGCTTAGTGCTTTCTGGATTCACATCTTGTACTCCTGTTTCAATTAGAATTGGATTGAATTGTTGAAGCCCTCCAAAATATCTTCCCATATAATAGATCTCATATTCAATCTGAGGGGGTATTTGACGGATATAGCACTGTTCTAAATAAAGAGTAGGATTATTTATTTTATAATCGATGGAAATGATGGATTTAGATAATTTTTTGGTGGGAAGCGTGGTTTTAATTTTTACATCTTCGATTCGAGTTTTTTGTTCCACCACAATATATACATTTCGATGAATTCCACCCCAATTGAACCAATCTGTATTGTTTGAAGGCACACCATCTTTAAAATAGGAGGCATCAACCCGTACTGCTAAATAATTGTCGAATTTTAAGGAAAAATTCCTCGGAGAAAAGCGGAATCGGAAGGGTAAAAATCCCCCCTCATGGGTTCCAATCTTTGTTTCGTTGATCCACGCCTCGGTAATGTAATTGGATCCTTCAAATTCAATGTAATAATCATAAGTTTTCGGTTGGATGGGAAGTTCAGGAAGGGTAATAAAATACCATACCGACCCGGCGTATTTATCCAATCCTTCTTTTGTGTTATAATTAGAGGGGACCGTAATATGCTCTAAACTTTCATATTTTTCATTCAACCATGATAATGAATAAATTTCTTCTTCCTTACCAGAATCATCTTCATCCACGAAAAATTTCCATTTTCCATTGAGGGAATATTTCATTTGTACTCTTTTTAATATTAGGTGCGAAAAAAGAAAAAAGTTTTTGATATTGTGGTACTTTAACTATATTGATGTTTGGGAAGAAAGATAATAACGATGATGACGAGGATGATGACATCTTTAATGATGAATTCTTCGAGCAGCTTAATGAGCAGTTCAAGAGCATAATGGATGGTATGCCATTTAAGCTACCCGCAAATTTCGATTTCACAAATGACTTCTTCAAGAACATGTTTAAAAACATCATGAAGAATATGAATCTGGATCCCCGAACAATTAAAGATATGGATCCCGATGAGATTCAGGATATACTCAAAAAGAGCAAGTTCTCATTCAAGGGTCCATTTATGTTTGGATTTAATATGGGATTCGATAAGAATGGAAAACCAAAATGGAACAATTTCGGGAATGTCAAACCCCAGCCAGAAGGCGAGGGGGAGCCTGAGATCCAACATGAACGCGATCCATTAGTTGATATTTATGAGGAGGGGGAAGATCTCGTGGTGGTTTGTGAAGTACCCGGCGTAAATAAAAAAAATATTGAACTTAGAGCATCCCCCACGGAGCTGGAGGTCGTTGCTGGTTCCAAAGACAATGAAGTTCATTCCCGAAAATATCATAAGATTATTCCATTACCCATAAAAATAGATGAAAACGCGGCTAAAGCCCGATATAATAACGGAATTTTAGAAGTTCGTTTGAAAAAGGTCGGCGAGGTAAAACGAAAAAAGAAAGTCGACATTCAATAAGCATATAACTCCCGTTATATTCTGTTCAATCATAAAATCTAATAGAAAGTAAGAATAACTTTAAATTCATTATTTTATATAGACAGATATGGAAAAAAAGGAAGATAATCATTTCATAGATTATTTAGACACCACATTATCAGTTCAAGAAAACAAAATACTCAAAAATATTGAGAATATCGTTAAAACAGAGTTTTCTCTCTTAGAAAGTATAGAAAAGGGCGATTTTGGTGTTTTTATTGAGGACAATCACGTTGTTGGATTAGCCCTCAACCAAAATGATTTAAATAATACGATAGAAGCAATCATTACCCTACTAAAGAATCTACCAAAATTATCAGTACTTAAACTAAATGAATGTAATTTACATTCAATCCCTAAGGAAATAGAAAATCTAAAATCCCTTCAAAAATTAATTTTGATGAACAATAACCTTGATAGCCTTCCAGATAACATTGGAACATTAAATAAATTAACACATTTGACACTATCTAAAAATAAATTAATTGAACTTCCATATTCATTGGGAGATTTGAAGAACTTAATATATTTAGATTTGGATGATAATGAGATTAAACATTTACCCAAATCTATTGGAAATCTAAAAAATTTAAAGAATTTTCGTCTTAGGAATAATTCCATAAACTCACTATGCAAAAATATAGAAGACTTAGACTCTTTGACAGATATCCTTCTTGATGGAAACCCGTTAATGGATGGAATCAAGGAATTTAGATGGAGAGAATTTATATTACATAATGGAGCACTAATAAAACCAAAAGATAAAAAATTATTACTCAATTTAGAAAAAGAAATTGGAAAGAAATTACCCTTAAATCATGTATTTTATCATAAATCTTATGGTTTTTACTGCAAAGATAGACAAGTGATAGGGCTCAGTCTTGCTCGCCCTAGATATGTTAGAGAGCTAGAAACGCTGCCAGAAGAAGTATGTAAATTAACAAACTTACAATATTTAAGTATTGCATATCAAGACATAACGTATCTTCCAAGTTCAATCACTAATTTAAAGGATCTCAAGGTTTTTTCAGCTTTTAAAGCTAAAAGTCTGCAAACCTTACCCGTCTTTTTAACTGAATTGAAATTTCTTGAAAAAATTAATATCTGGGGAAATAAAGTTTCTAATCTCCCCGATGATATTGGGCAGCTGAAAAATTTAAAATATCTGTTTTTGGGGAAAAATTATTTTGACCAAATCCCAGAAAGTATAGGAGAACTTTCGAATTTAGAACTTTTAAATTTATCATACAATAAACTAGAAGAATTACCAAATTCTCTTGGAAAATTATCATCCTTGAAAGAATTATATTTGAGTAATAATAAACTAAAAAGGATACCCTCTAATATTGGGAATTTATCATCCTTAGAAATATTAAATCTATATCGTAATTCTCTAAAAAGACTACCTAAAAGTTTTGCTAAATTAGTAACCCTTCAAGAAATAAACATTAAACATAATAAAATCAGAATATTACCAAAAGAAATTGCAGATTTTCCTGATTTAAGAAAATTGGAAATAAAATTTAACCCATTAGAAGAAATCCCGACTAGTTTAGGAACCTTGAATTTAGATTTAAAGATTGTAGTTGAGGCTAAGAGAAGATTAAAAGAACTTGAAACAAGTATAGAGATAAAAATTCCCATTTATAATGATCCAAATATATTTTATAAAAAAAACAAGACTTGGGCAAGAATAAATAAAAATGATTTTACAATAACTGGGATTAATATAATAAACAAAAAAATTTCAAAATCTATTAAAGGTTTTAAAAAATTAAAAAATTTAAAGATCTTAACTCTAAAAAAATGCAACCTAACCGAATTTCCGCAAGAGATCAGTGAATTATCTGGTCTTGATACATTAAATTTATCACAAAATTCCCTTAAAACCATACCAAAAGCAATTGAGAATTTAACAAACTTAAAAAAGTTATATCTTAATAATAACAATTTAGAAATCCTTCCAGAATCTATTTCTAATCTTGAAAAATTGGAATGTCTTTATGTAAAGAACAATAATTTAAAGGAACTTCCAGAAAATATAGGGAATCTCAAAAAACTTTCCAAACTTAATCTAAATTATAACAATTTGAAAAAACTACCAAAAAGTTTTGGAGATTTGGAAAGTTTATGGGAATTACACATAAAACAATGGGGGTTGAAAAAATTACCCAATATCTTATCTAAATTGCCAAAATTAAGTAAATTGGAAACAAACAAATATAGGATTATTCCTCGTGTAATCGGTAAAATCAAGAACATCGATCCTGTGACATTCCTAAAAGAAAATACAATATATAATCATTTCACTAAATCTTCAGATTATCACGGTACAACTTTTTATAAAGTTTTAAAAAATGCATTAATGAAAAAATATTCTTATTTAGAAGAATTGGAAATATTTAAAGAAGTTCTAACCAAACGGCAAAAACAGAGACTTAGGGAAAAACAAGATATACTTTATATAATTGATGAGTATCGCCTCCCAAGTATCTTAGGGGCACTTAAAAATATAAAGAAATATTCACATTATTATCCCAAGATTATTCCATTAGCGGAGTTTTTTCCGAAAACAATTTCAATACCTATATGGGAATGGTGGGAGGAAATTAAGGATAAGGAAAAATATCGAGAACAACACCCTGTTTTTGATGATTTCTGGGAAAAATGGACGACTAAAACCATTGAATTAATTAGAAGAGGGGAAATATCAGTCTCTGATTCATATTACTTGAAAAAATACCTTTTAAGTTTGAGAAAACTATCTACAGACTGGAAAGAGATGGGTAAAAATGATTGGATCGAATACATCCTCGAAAACCATTCCAAAGTGCAGCTAAAAAGAAATGAGGTTATTGAGAAGAAGAAAGAAGGAATTAGTGAAAATGAAATTGTTGATTTTAATGGCTCAAATATTCGTTTAAAAGAGAAAGAAGCACTATTTCGGTTCCAGAGGTATCGAGGAGAAAAATTAGGTAAAATAATGGAAGGAATGATACTCGATCAAGATTTTGGTTTTGGTGTAAAGGATAATAAAGTTGTTCGTCTCTCTCTTTCATATCTTCATAAAAAAAGCTATACTGAAAAATATGTGAAATTTTTGTCGACATTTTTTAATAGATTTGATAGTTTAGAGGAACTTTGTTTAAAATCCACATATATTTATAAATATCTTAATTGGGAAAAAGGAAACACCTTAAAATATTTGTACCTTTCAAAAAAAGATATGCAAACTATCCCTGAAACAATCATCCAAAATAAATCATTAACCAAATTAGTTATTAACAAAACTAATATAAAATCTATTACAAAAAGCATTGAAAATATGAAAACATTGAAAACTCTTTCTTTAAGCAATAATAAAATCCATTCTTTACCAGAAAGTATAGTTAATCTCGAGGATCTGGAAAATTTATATTTAGATGACAATTATATCGAATCTTTACCGGAAAATATAGGAAATTTAGAAAATTTGATCCATCTGAATTTAAATAACAATAAATTAGAGAGATTACCCAAGAGTTTTGGGAATTTAAAAAACTTGAAAACTCTGACAATGTACAAGAATCATTTAATGAAACAGTTTCCAAAAATACTTTTCCAGCTGGAATCCTTAGAAACATTAGTGCTAAATGAAAAACATAATCACCAATATAATAACCTAAAAGAACTCGATCCAGATGAAATAGAGAAATTTGATTTATTTCGGGGTGTTTTATTGGCACCCGGAGAGAAAGAGAAGATTCTAGAATTGGAAAAAGATTTATCTTATCAATTCAAATTTGGTATTAATATAAAAGTAAATAATAATAAAATTAATTTTCTTAAATTTAGTCGCTGGAATACAAGTATAAAAGAATTACCCCCATCTTTGTTTAAGTTTACTAATCTTGAATATCTAAAAATTAAGAATTTAGAAATTAAAAAAATCCCGAAAGATATAGGGAAATTAAAAAAACTAAAAACCCTTGATTTAGATGAAAATCGTGTTTTATCGGTTTTACCTAATGAAATTGCAGATTTGAAAAATTTAGAATGGCTTTCAATGAAAAATTGTTATCAAGTTCGATTACCAGAAGATTTTGGAAAGCTGGAAAATCTTAGATATCTATGTTTAGATTTCTGTAAATCAACTAAATTACCCGATACTTTTTCAAAATTGCGCCAACTTAGAGAATTAAATCTTCGTAATTGCAAAAATGTATTCAAACTCCCGAAAGATTTTGGAAACTTCCCCTTTCTTAAAACATTGGATCTTTCTAATACGCTAATTGCCCAATTACCAGATTCTATAGGAAATATGAAATCATTAGAAGAATTAAAAATATTTAATACCAACTTAAAAAAGATTCCAGAAAGTATCGGGAATTTAAAAAACCTAAAAATTTTAGAATTAATAAGACTTAAAATAACCAGATTACCTGAAAGTATTGGGAAATTAGAATCTCTGGAAAGACTGGACATTGGACAACAAAAATCAGCAATTAGCTTACCTAAATCTTTTGGGAATTTAAAAAATTTAAAAAAATTGATAATAGGGTGGAATGATTATTATCAAATACCAGAAAATTTTTCAGAATTAGATTGGAATAATATCAAACTTCTCCCAGATAAAACATTTATAAAAGAGAATGTTCATGACTTTCTTGAAAAATATAAGGAAAAGAATCCAAAATATGTACTTGAGGAGCATAATATTAAAGAACTTGAACTGACTGGTTTAGATGAATTTCCTAAAGAAATAGGGGAATTTAAAGAATTAGAATTCTTAAATATTAGATATTCATATTGCAAAAAAATCCCAAAACAAATTCAAAACCTAACAAATTTGAAAAGATTAATTATAACCCTAAAAGAAAGCAACAATCTAGAATTACCTTCTTGTTTAACTAAAATCACATCTCTTAATTCTATCACCCTAAGGAATATTGAATTTAAATCATTCCTGGAACTATTGCTTAATTTAGATAATATCAAAATAATTAGATTGATTAATAATCAAATCACACACATTCCAAGCAGAATTAATAAATTAAAAAACCTTAAATACCTGTATATCTTTGATAATCCACTAAATAAGGTTCCAGATATAATACCTAATTTAAAACAATTAAGGGGACTTTCTCTTTCAAATTGCGGATTAAAAACTATACCGAAGACAATTGGAAAACTCAAAAACCTTGAAATTTTAAACCTTTCTAACAATAATTTAACGGAAATTCCAGATATTTTTGCTAATTTAAAAAATTTAACTGATTTATATCTTTCAAAAAACAATTTGGATAAGATCCCTAAAGATGTTGAAAACCTAAAGAAATTAAGGAAACTGGAAATTGGAAATAATAGGATTGAAAAAGTTCCTGAAGCAATATTCTTAAATGAAAACTTAAGGGCTCTTGGACTCAGAAACTGTCCTATTGAAACTATTCCAATGGAATTTATAGAAAGAAAATCAGTTTTATCCCTTTATCTCTCATATGGTTTTCCAAAAATATTTCCAGAAAATGCTCAAGGACGTTCCCAAAATGTTAGAGATTATTTAAAAAAATTGAAAAACTGGAGCCCTCAGAATGTTATAGATAAAATTAAGCAAAACCAAGTGCTCTCAAAATTTGATAAAGAAAATCATCATCTTGGGAAATATATCTCTTTAATAATACAAAAAACAAATAACATAGACAACAGGATAAAGAATAATTTTCTTTCCTTGATTGAAGAGAAATTCGGTAAGCAAATCGAAAATTCTAAATATAAGATACTTCTATGAAAGATATAAAGAAGCGAGTAAATGTGGGAAAAATTACCCAGATACAATAGCAAATCTTGAAAAAAAGAGGATGTGTAAAATCTACACATATGATTTAATGACAAACATAGGTAAAGAAGTACATTAGTATTTATCCAGATTTTTTCGATACCATTCCAATTTCACTTTATTTTTCAGGGTCAATCGCAATCTTATGAATGGGTTTCCATAACTCTTTTGTGGCCCGATTATAAACCTCTTTTCTAATTTTCTTAAATTTCATAAAAAACATCAGCTTTCTGTTCAGCTTCTTGGAAAATTTATCATTTTGGGGAAATGTATCATATATTCCATTATCCTTATAGGAACGATGGTCTGCTTGGCATATAAATCGTAATCGTGAATATACATCATCTCTGAAAATCTTTTCCGTACCCACTGCCGGAAACTTTTTCGGGGTTTTAAAATCTAATTTGGCGTATCTGATTGCGCGATCACATGCATTTTTCAGTATTTGGGTAACAAAACGTGCGTCTCTGTCATTATCCCATATAATCTCAACAAGATTCGAGCGTTGAAATTCCGTGTAGGCTTCGATAATTTCTCTTAGATAATGATTCCCATATTGGTTTCCCGAAATTATCCATATCATCTGTTTATCTGATACATAGGGCGTATGATTGAGAAAATATGACCGATCAAATATCATTTTCCAACGGGACGAAAAATAATGATCCACAAGAGCTCCCGCAAAAATGAGAATATCGGATTCTTTGACCACTGTATTCATCCAAAAGGAGTTGAATTCATCCTTTCCTTCATACACACATGTATTATCATAACTACATTTCATACACCCCAAACAAGGCCCTTTAATGTCCAGTTCGTTGATATTCACAATTTTTGGAGTTGGATTAGGTTTAAATTGTTGTTCCACAAATTGAACCATCTCCTTTAGATTATGATATGAACCGTTTAAAGATTTTAATTTCGGCCTATTCTTAGGGAGATCGGCCACGATGACAATTTGTTTCCCCTCCGGATCAAATTTAGTGGGAATTTCATCTTTATTTAAAAGATTAATCTTATTGACTTTTTCTAAGGGAGATTGAGGGGAAGGAATGTTCCTTTTGTGTGCAATATCCTCAAAAATAATCCTTGCATAATTTCTAAAGTTTTTACGTTTTTCCGAATAATAAATATCATTAAAATCTGCCGAAAATGCTCCCAAGTATTGCATATTTAAATCTGAAACAATTAATTCCATGTATTGATGGGCGGCTTGATCAAAAAAGTGAATGGATGTAGAAAATGAGGTGGTGTATTTATTGAAAAAGGGTTTTTGTTGTTCCCTTTGGAAAATTAGCTCAATGAAACGCTTTAATTGAGATGGTATGAGGGTATAATAAACGGGAAAACACCATACTATAAGATCCGAATTTTTAACATCATTTATGATAGATTTGAATTCCTCATTTTTTGTTTCAATTAGGTTTATCTTTTGTCCAATATGATGAATGCGATATTGATGGTCCAGGAAGTGGGTTTGTATGTATTTCCAATACTCAAGACTCACGGATAGATTCCCTTTTGGGCTTCCACTAAGGATAACAATTTTCATAATAAGAATTACTTTTTATGATTTAAAAATCTGAGTGATTTTTACGAGTTATATCATTGTAATGACAAGAGGATAGTGTGACCACAAAATTGAAATAGGGAAATTCTTCATCTTAATATATGAACATCAACCACAAATATTTAAAAATTATATCTCTAAAAGGGACGAGAAAGATTTATTTGCAGATTTTAATATTTATTATGTTATTCTTAGGCAGCTTTACTGTCCACGTAGACATCGGAGACCATAACCCAACAAAGAATCAATCTATTAATACTTCAAGAGGAATAAATATAGAAAGACCATACAGCTCAAAATCCCTTTCGAATTTTATAAACAACCCGGGCAATACGACAGAGCCAATTAACCCAAAACAAAACAAATCTGTAATAAACGGAGGATTTGAATTATACAACGAATATAATGAATATCTTACAAATTTTGTAGATTATAGGGATTATTCATGCAATTATTTTTTCTTCAATTGCAGCTCAGAAAGAACCACACAAGGAACCTATGCTTTGAGATTAGAGGTTAGATCAACCTATGATTCAAGCGTTTTCCAGAGGATTTACCAAAATATGAATCAACCCGACTGTATAATTAATGAAAATGGAACCTTTGGGTTTGATTGGTATGCACTTCAAGTTGCCAGCGATCAAAATAATTCAGATTCCCAATATGTTCAGGTAGAATTGAATAATTCCATTAATTTCCGATATTATATCATGGGACATGCCCAAAACAATTCTATCACCAGATGCATACCGGTAGAAAATTTTAACAACACAGGGAGTTGGCATACTTCGAGCAGAAACCTAACTCAAGATTATCTGAACGCCTTTGGATCCTTTACGGAGGATATTGCGGTTGAGCAAATATCGATCTATGGATATCAAAGGCAAAATAGAGAGATTAAATCTGTTGCATTTTATGATCAATTATCATTGAAAATTAAGGGCACAGAGGAACTTCCAAATGGGAATTTCGAGACCTCCACTGGCGGCGATAATAAACCAGATTTTTGGACGGGAAATGATAGAGATCCAAGCAGAATAACTTGGACGGATTTTTCATACCAAGGCAATTCGGCATTAAATATGTCAAATGAAATAACTCCTGCGGTTGAGTCTGAATCCTACACAATGTGTTCATCCAATATTGGAAAATATTTTAATGCCCACTCAAATCAGATTTGTCAAGAACGTCCCGCTTTCCTTTCTCTTGATTATTACATAAATGATAAGCCCGTTCTTAATAATAGATATTCTGTACGCATTTATCTAGAATTTGAAAACAATACGGACACAAAACAAATCAATTTATATTTAATGGACCCAAATTTTGATTCAAGATCGAATTATACTAATTCCTATTCCTATAAAATCAATAATTTTAATCAAAATACGGGCGCTTGGAGACACATGGACATCGATTTACTTAAATATCTTGAGCCAGTAAGTTACGGATATCCTATGAACTTGAGCTTGATTCAGATTTATCAGACAAATAACGGCAGATATGAAGGAACCCTCGAAATGTATTGGGATAACCTAAATTTGGAGATTTCAATGTTTACCGATCCTGGATTTGAAAATCCCTTAGGGGATGCCCAAACTACCCCTATAAGGGGCTTTGAAAAAACGGGGATGGACTCAGCATATTCAGATTCTGCCTACAAAGGAAACTACTGCGCAAATTTCACAAATGGTGGTGGTTCAGAGGGAAACTCTATAGAAAATGTAAATTTAGGGTTTTCTGAATTAGAGCAAGATACACACATTCAATTTACGTACAACATTCCGGATTATAAGGTAGCAAGTCCAGAAGATGTATTGGCGCTTGGTTTCTATATTCAATATCCTAATTCCTCAGATTATCATACATTATCTTACGTTTTAGGAGGAGGAAATAATGTAATATCCGCAACAAACCAAACTAATCAAGGATTGTATTTGATATCATCCTTTAATCAGACTGAATCATGGATAACGGTTAGTAGAAACCTTTACAGAGACTACGAGGCAATATTTGAATCGAAAAAGACAATTGATTATATTATTTCTGGAGTGATGATCACCATTAATTCCAATCAAAATGGGAACCAAATCTCTTTACTTCTTGATGACATTGATTTTGGCACAGGGACCCCAGTAAATGAAGGTTTGAGCGTCTCGGATTCAGCCCCTTCATATTTGGATACTGTTGATTTTAGTTTAGATCTTTTTGAAAGTGGAACAGGTATTGCAGATTGCATATTTTTTTATGATTTGGATGGAGATAAAAACGAAAAAACTTGGCAATCAATTAATATGGACGAAGTTGATGAGGATGAGCAAGAA
>CAZEPC010000099.1:11666-13221 GCA_964513765.1 uncultured archaeon | reverse complement strand
CCAAGAAACAATATTATATGCCAGATATTGCAGATCTTTTGGATCAAAACGCGGGACATTTTAAAGAATCGGTTAAGGGAGTACTTAAAGAACACAAGGAAGATTCTGGAGAAAGTGGTATCTTAGTTGCTCCTTATGATGCAGAATTATTCGGCCACTGGTGGTTCGAAGGACCTTGGTTCATAAACCGATTAATACGATTTTTCGCCCAAGATCCCGAGGTAAAAATGACTAATTGTAAACAGATTCTTAAAAAGAATGGACTCCCAAATAAAACAGTACAAATTGCGGAAGGAAGCTGGGGACAAGGAAGTAGCCATTATATTTGGTTTAATAAAGAAACAAAATGGACTTGGGAAAAGATCTATGAAATTGAGGAAAAGGTCGAAAATACAATTACCAAATACCATTCTCACCAAGATGAAAAGATGCAAAGGTTAATGAAGCAACTGTGCCGTGAAAATTTATTATTGCAAGCAAGCGATTGGCAGTTTCTAATTTCTACTTGGAGTGCGAGAGATTACGCAGAAACGAGGTTAGACTTGCACTATGAAAATTGCAATAGGTTGGCCAGCATGATCGAAAGATATGCGAATGATCAAAAAATCAACAGCACAGAATGGAAATATCTTTATAAACTTGAAAACAATGACAGCTTATTTAGCGAACTTGAGATTACACCTTGGATAAAGGATTCTTGGAAAGAAGAATCGGATTAAGTAGACTTTTCATCATAAAGATTTATTTTTTTTAATATATTTTTATTGATCTCTTCTTTTCACTTCTCTTCTTTTCTCTTTTTACCTTTTCAACTCACCCTCTATTAAATGAGTCCAATTATACCTTCTATCAATTTAGATATCATATTATCGCTTATTGTGAAATATAAAAAAGCAAAAATAGATTAGGAATAAATGAAACAGACATAAATCAATAAAAAAAGAAACAAAACTAAAAAAAGAAGTTTATTGAGTAAAAGAAATCGTATTCCAACCCGTAGAGCCCAATTTAACATCGCCGTTATCCACATCAAGAAGGTCATATTTATACAGATAAGAGATAGAATTCCCACCAACAAATTCTTCTGGCTTGTATTTTACCGTAAAAATAGTTCCTTGACCAGGATTCAAGCTGAAATCTTCACTAATGGTATAATTGAAGGCTGGAAAACCCGTTTCACCGTAAGTAAATTGATAACCCTCCTTTAAATCACCAAATACTGAAACATTAAACTTAAGAACTTCATCATTTGGTAAATTACTGGTTTGGATAGTAAGATTCAAGGTGAAATTTCTTACATTATTGAAAGAGCTAGCATTCCAATAATCTACAATAATTTTACTTGTTGCCCAATCGTCTAAATCTTCGGAATATTCAACTTCGGATGAGCCAGTGTAGTTAAATGAAATATCGGTCATTTCACCATCTACTTCACCATCCCCATCCAGTTCCCTATCCAATGCTAAATTAGTGTAAGCTTCAAATACATCCTCACCAAAATAAACACTTTTATCAAAGGCATTAATAAGCCCACCTAAGGAAAGCTCCTCGTATG
>CAZEPC010000099.1:0-11566 GCA_964513765.1 uncultured archaeon | reverse complement strand
TAAACACTTTTATCAAAGGCATTAATAAGCCCACCTAAGGAAAGCTCCTCGTATGTATCACCGTAAGCATCCGTGGATTGAGAATAAATAGGAATATAATAGTAGAGAGAATCCGCTAAAGGATAGAGGAGTTTATTACCATAGCGAGGGTCTTGAATTAGAGAAATAGCCTCTGTCGCCTCTGTAGAAAGTTGGGACTTGGCAGTTTCTGGTCCAAGCAAGGTAGTATCCCGGCCAACTTTATAGAACACAGTCTCCCCAAAGTGTTCTCCATGCCTCATAATGTAAATCCCTGCCAATTTAGTAGCCCCTTCACCTACATATTCCACTAAATCAACAGCACAAAATTCAAGTCCATCACCTAAATCAGTTTCAATGTAATATACATCACCATTATCCGGCCTCTCATAGAAGTCATTTCCATTATTCCAAGTTATTGGATCTTGTACATGATATCTGTAATCGGCAGAAAGCTGGCTTTCCCAAAGACCCTCAGGAAATCTTAATTGAACCTTAAGCCAATCAGGTACAGATTGCCAGGGATATTGTATATCAAAGATTTTCCAAAGATTAGATAAGGGATCTTCCGCAGGAACTGGTAAATTAGGATTTTTGTACCAATTTAATTCACCAGTCTGAACATCAATAAGAACCACACCCATGAATCTGTAAATGGGTGATTGGGCAAAGCCATCCATTGGTAATCTTGTATAGAGAGAGAGACAATAGAACATCTCCCCTTCTTCTTGATTGAAAACAATATACGGATCATTATCTACTTCCAAACCAGGGAGAAGAGCAGAAGAAACCCGAGTTCTTATATTTCGATTGGTTAAGACTTTCTTTTCTGAACTGTTGAATGCATAGGTGGTTAAACCCATATCCAGCACATACCAAAAAGCCTCTAATCCACTGAGTGTTCCATCTTCCTCTCCAGTATAAGTTTTATTACCCCAATCTGTATTTAGGAGGATATCGTTCTCATAGGCATTAAGATTATTAAAGTATTCAACATTACTTGAAGAAACTTCATATGATTTATCTTCTCGCTCTCCGAAAAATATTTTTGCATTCTCCATGGAAATACCGAAAATTTCCTGGTATTCACTCGGCGATACAACATCACCAGTGGAAGTATCTAATGCCATAAATCCACTCACGTGGTCAAATTTTTCGGTGTGAAGATTTACCGAGTCACCACTTAAAAAGCCCATATCTAAAGTTTTTGGAGCCACCCAATACTCTCCTTTACCCTTTACATAAACGATATCAGAATCACCCATCGACTCGTGGGTAGTTTTAATTTCCTTTACCAATTGTTTTCCGCTTATTAATTTATCATATTGACGGGTATTTTGGGTTATCGAACTATCGGGGGTCACAACACTTTCGGTATAATTTCCAACATCCCTTGTTAAGAAATTTTGCTTGTATCCCGTTCCCATATCGATACCAGATGTAGCTCGAGTCCATTCTACTTCATTATCATACCGAGCATCCCATTTTAATTCTTCCCACTGGTCATATTGATTCAAAGCAATTTGTTTCGGAATTGCTATGAAAACAGGGATTAAAATTATAAAAATAATAACCGCAATAGCAGTAATTGCTTTTTTCCTTGTGGTTTGGGTAAATACAAAATTTTCTCCGGATTCTTTGTTCTTTTCATAATAAAGGATAAATACTCCTAAAATGAAAAATGCAAATATTCCGATCCATACGGAATTTAACCGAATCAAGCTCAATGCATCTTTTGGTTTTCCAACAAGATTAAATAATCCCAAGATAAATGCATTAGAAATGATAAATGAGATAAAAGCAAACATTTTCAATAAATTGGGATTAAAATAGAAATAAGTGACTAAATTAATAATCAAACGGACTATGATAATCCCCAATATAAAATTGATAAGGGGATGAACAAGAGTCTGAAATACATATAGATCGACCATAGAAACAGCGGATGGGTTAGTTAGCATTTTAAATGCGTTAAATATATTCCTGTTTGTCAAATCATCTAAGGATAACGTCCCTTCATCAAACATATAAATCGTTAAAGAGAAATATCCGTTGTCTAATCCTTGTCCGATTAAATAAAACAATAGAAAACCCGCAGTCCACCAAAAGACCAGTATATATTTTGTTGTTAATTTACCTCTTCCAGTCTTTTGTTTGATCATCATCATCAAATTCTTTTCTGGAGGTATTGACATTAGAAAAGAGCCAATACACGCCCCAATTAATGCAGTTTTATTGAAGAAAAAGTTTGAACTCCAGCCGTTTAATCGGTAAATCTCCTCCCAATAGAGCAGCTCTCCGCTTTTATTAAAATACAGCTGGTTCATCAATGAAATATTGGCGTGCCACACAGGGATGGCGTATAATCCAACCACTAAAAGAACAATAATTACAACCCCCAAAATAATACGTTTGACTTTTTTTGGAGTTTTAGTTTTTTTGGGTTTATATCGAAATCTTTTTTTATCGCCCCTACCGGAACGATCGAAAGGTCCGCCACCACCAGAACTCATAACGGGGATGTCCGCAGATCTTTCACTCTCACGCCTTTCCTTTTCTTTATCTTCATCAAATTCATCAACATTATCAACATCGGGATATAATCGTTTCCTATCCCTTTCATCAGAGGCCTTTTCGTTAAGTGCTCGACAATCGGGACAACTGGCGACATATCGATAATGCTTATCGCAAGATTTTTTCCTAGGCATACTATAAGAATTATTAAGTATTACGAAAATATAATATTAATTGTAAAAAAACCAAATCCGTTGAATCAAAATGTTTAAGAAAAGCAAAATAAGGAAAAAGTTTAATGAAGCCTACAACCAAGGAAATGAGCAAGAGATAGAGCAGCTCTTAAATGAATATCCTTGGCTCATCGAAGAATGGGAAGCAAAACAAAGTGGTGATTCAGACTCGTTGGTAGTACTTTCGGCCCTTGGAGTAATGGAAGATGAATTAAGCGGGCCTGCACCCATAGAAGAAATTGGATTCTGTTTGAGAGTAGATTTTCAAAACAAAATGGATGATAGCACTATTAATTCCTACCTCGAAGAAAATAGGGATTTAGGATACTGTAAAAATGCGGGAAATGGGTGGCGATTAACCTCTGAAGGAGAAAAAATCGTGGACAATTACTTAAATGCACATGCAGTTTAAAATAACTAAAAAATACGGCCATCTCCTTCAATAATATTTATTAAAAACAAATATTTGTGGTTTTATTCTTAAGAAAATAAAAAAATCACAAATAAAAACATTATTTTTTCTTTCAAAATTCTTTAGGTATATATAGACTATAAGATACAAGATAATAAAGGTACAAGATAACAAAATGACATAATATTTCTTGTCCAAATAACGATTATTATACTTACTCATTCAGAACAAAAAATCTGAAATAAAAAATATACAATATATAATGTTTCCAAGTTGATGATAAAAAATGCATGAAGAAATACAAGAAGAAATTAATAATTCAATAATTGTGGCGGATGAACATTTCAAAAATGAAGAATTTGAAGATGCACTTCATATCTATGAAACAATCCTAAAAAAGGCGGAGGAAATAGGGTGGAATGAAAGAGTATTAAATATTAAAGAAATGATAACACAAGTTCAAGATAAAATTGAGGAGCAGGAAAAATCAAAGGAAGAACTGAGAAAAAAGGAAGAGGAAGAAAGAAAAAAAAGAGAAAAACAAAAAAGATTAGAGGCCGCCAGAGAAAGGTTAAGAAAAAAAGAACAGATGAAAAAAGAGCAAAAATTAAAAGAATTACAACAAAAAAAGAAAAAAGAAAATGAAATGCAAAAAAAGGCATATGATCTTTTAGGAACTGGATCAAAGGCAGTAAAAGAAGACAAGTTTGAAAAGGCTTTAGCAGACTATCATCAAGCATTAGATATATTTAATGAATTAGATTGGCCAACTGAAATTAGGAGAGTAAAAGATTTGTTAAAAGATGCTGAACAAGATTATCATAAATATCAAGATAAGATGAAAAAAGAAAAAGAAAAAGAGGAACAAATTAAAGCTGCCGTCCAAAAACAAGAAGAACTAATTCAAAGTGACAGTCAGAGTAGAACACAAGAAGAAATGAAGAAAGAACTCAAAATAAAAGAGATGAAAGAAAAGAAAAAGCTTGAAAGGAAACTATCAAATAAAGCAATGAGATTACTAGATAAAGCCAATTCAGTTTCGAGAAATAAGGAATTTAAAGAGGCAATAGATCATTGTAGAGAAGCAAGGGGAATCTTTAAGGATATTGGTTGGAAAAATGAGGCAGACAAAGTCCTAATACAAATTTCAGATTTTAAAAAGAAAAAAGAAAAACATGAAAAACAACTAGAAAAACAAAGAAAAAAGAAAGAACAAAGAAGAAAAGAACAAGAAAAACTAAAAAGTAAGATTGAAGCCTCTAAAAGACGAAATGAAAAGAAAAAACAAGAAGAATTGGAAAAATTAAAGAAAGAAAGGAAAGAACAAGCATATAAAGAAAAAATATCCGAAGAAACTTTCCATAAAATCGACGAAATAGAGAAAAAAGTAAAGGAATATGAAGAGAAGGTCAAAAAAGGTAAAATCTTAGATTTAGAATGCCCATATGGGGAAGCAATTAGAACATATAAGGAAGCAAAAGAGAATCTGAGAGATATTGGGTGGTTAGACCAAAGTGAAAGAATGGCCGATGGAGTGGTAGATTATCAAAAGAGGTTGACAAAAGATAAAGAACTCAGAAAAATAGAGAAAAAAAAGATAGAAAATGCTCAAAAGGAGCAAGAAGAATACGAAAAAAAGATTAAGGCTTCCGAGAGGCTGAGACGGCAAAAAGAACTCGAAGAAAAAAAGAAACTCGAGAAAGAAATTCAAGAGAAACAAAAGCAGGAAAATGTGTATAAAGAATGCTTAGAATTAATTGATAAAGCAAATAAACTTAAGGATAACAATGAATTTGATTCTGCAATCAAAATTTATGATGATATCATTGAAAAATACAAAGAAATAGATTACAAAGATGGTATTCGATTGGCAGAAGAAAGCCTATTGAAACTTAAACAAGCAAAAATTAATTATCAAAAAGGACAAGAGAAAAAAAAGAGATTGGAAGAAGAAAGAAATCGTGAAATTCAAGAGCTTCAACAAAAAATACAGCAAACAAAAGAAAAAAAGGAACTGGAGAAATTAAAAGAAAAACAAAAGAAATTAGAAAAGGAAAAACAAAAACAAAAGGAAGAACGGATTCAAGAAGAAATAATAGAAATTTTGGCAGAGGCGAGTAAATTAGCAGATGAAAAGGAATTTGATCAGTCCATCGATCTCTATGATCGAGCACTCAATCTTTTTGAAGAGATATCTTGGCCTCTTAAGAAAAGGCAGACTCTTGAGCTCAAACAAGAAACTGAAAGAAAAAAAGAGAATTATCAGAAAAAGCAACAAAAACTCAAAGAACAAAGAGAGAGAGAGAGAAAAGAACAAGAAAAAATGAAAAAAATCTTGGAAGAAAGCGAAAAGAAACAAAAAGAACTCCAGAAAAAGAAGATGGAAAAGCTTGCAGAAAGCACCAAGAAAAAGAGACATACAGAAAAATTGGAAAAAGAAGCTTGGGAATCCTTGGAAAAGGCAGAAAAGTCAATAGAAAAAGAAAAATACTTCAAAGCAATACATCAAATCCATATAGGATTTCTTAATTTTTCCAAGATAGAATGGGCACGGGAAGCGACCACAGCCAGAAAACGATTAATACAAACCTATAAAATAGCCTCTAATCCTCCTTTCTCACTCATAGATCTATGGGAAAGACCAAATATAGAATTAGAACAAGAAACTATGCATTTAATAGAGGATTTGTTTAAAGCGAAAAATAATAAAGAATTTGAGAAAGCTCTGGAGAAATTAGAGAAAATCAAAAAGAAATACGAAAAAATGGGTTGGAATGATTCTCTTCAAGAACTTGAAGAATTGAAGATGAGTTTGAAAAAAGAGCAAAAAGATTACTTGGAATATTTAGAGAAAAAAGATGAATTGCCCAGTTTAGAGAATGCGATGAAAATCATGGATCAAGCAAACGAAAATGCAGAAAAAATGAAATATAACCTGGCCATGGATCAAGCAAAAAAAGCAGAAAAAATGTTAAAAGAAACTGGTAATGATCGTGAAGCAAAAATGGTAAAGCGAAAAATAATCAGATGGAAATATAAGATGCAAAAAATTGATGATGAGATTAAACGTGTATCAAAAAAATGAGAGATTAGATAAAGATCAGCAAAAATAAATCAATTGATAAAGGCTTTCACCTTTTATCTAAGATTTCATCTATTTTTTCCTCTTCTTCGCATATTTGCTTAATTCTATTTTTCCTCTTTTCATTCAAAATATTTTGGGGACGGTTTTTATGTCGTTCCAAGACCTTTTCTAACTCAATTTGTTGTTTAATAAGGGTTCTAATGGCACTCCTAATTGCTTCACTGCGATTGGGAAACATTTCCTCAGAAACAAATAGATCAAGGATTTCGATATATGATTCTGGAACAAAAATACTTAATCTTCGCAATTTTTATACCTCTTGTAGTTAACAACTTCAGAAATCCTTTAAATAATTTATCGAAAAAAAATCCAAAGTCTTTTACCAATATTGGCGCTTTTTGTCGGACATAAACAAGAAAAAAGAAACATTCAACATTGGAGTAACACTAAAGATATATAATCAATATGTCTTTGTAATTAATTGAAATACATATAATAGAAAAATTTTAATGGTGAAAAAACATGGTTGATGCTAGCGTTCTTAAAGAACATCTAAAAAATGCGAAAGACTGGGAAAAAATAGAAACTGATTTAGATGGTGTTTTTGTGGTAAAGATTCCGGGTACAAAATCAAGACCAGAAGGAAGATTAATGGTTGAAATTAATCCCTTAAATCCAAGTACCGGAAAACCCAAGAAGAGAAAAGGTTTATTCATCGGAGACTTTGAAACATATTTACAATTCAGAGAGTCCCTTGAAGAGGATAAGCTTGCCGAATTGATCAAAGTATTAGATCAACAAGTGAATCCAAAAAAGAAATCTAAGAAGAAAAAAATAAAATTATAGAAAGATTTTGAAGATATTTAAAAAAATCAACACCTCTCTCAACTTTTTTTTACCATATTATCTTAACTAATCTTATAATGGAGAAAAAGAACATCCAAACACTGTTAGAAGTTAAAAGGTTTCTGGAAACCCAACTTCAACAGAAAAAGGAGGAAATCAAATCCTTTGAGGATCAAATTCAAAAAATAGATGAAACCATTCACGATCACAGCTTTAAATCTGCCAATAACCTCCTTCAAACCACAGATACGGAAAACTTTATCAAAGAACATGAAGAAACACCAATCAATAATGTGGAAAATACCAGAAACATCTATTCCTCCAAGAATAAGCTTATCTCCAAGATATCGTATGGAAATCAAACAATTAAACTTACTTTCCTGAAACCTGAGACAATAAAATTAACACAAGAATTGTATATTGAACATATTGTACAACCTATCTTGCTAGATTTTAAGGATATGGAACCAAATGTGGATGTGAAATTACAAAAACAGGCATTTGATGAAAAAGAATACATCAAATCTATTGTACTCTCAAATGTTGAGAAATTTGAATCCTTTGAATTCTTTTTCGATGCGATTAAAAGTATTCTCCAGAATAAATAGAACTTAATAGAGAGAAAAACGAAAAAAATTTCTAAATCCAAACAATAACCAAGAAAATTTTTTAGCATTAGGAGATCAAGTTAAAAATATAAGAACAATTTATTATATTTAAATAAAGAAATAAAGATGAACAAACATGAATTCAAAAAAGAAGGCTTTTCTTCCTTACCCTAAACTTCATTACGAAGATAATGTAGATGAGATAGAGGAAGCATTAACAGAAAAAGCCCGAGATCTTTTGGGAACAAGTGAGCATAAGGTAGATTTTATCCTACTCACAGGCCAATTCTTTGATACTCGAGGATGGGCATATTCTGCCTTACGTTCTTGGAGAGGGGCGATAAAACCGGGATATAATGACCGGAGGTCGCTTTTGGATGCCACTTTCGCATGTATGTCCGTATATTTATCTTCAATTATACAATTTCAATCAGATTTATCATTTGCCTATGAAGAAATAAAAGAGATCTTGATTGAACAAAATAGAGAAGATTTATGGACAATAATAGAGGAAAAATTACCCTTTATGAGCATTCCACCTGCAGAAATGTTTCCACCGGGCTTAAATTCGCCGATTGCGCCATATTATACAATAAAACAAGATCAAGACCTTTTCTTAGGAGAATTATATCCAAGTGTCTTTATGTCAAATTATGTTAAGAATCTGAAGAGCCGGTTTTTCACATTCTTTTCTTGGATGGGTTATACAGCATTTGGTTATTTTAATCAACTCCCAAAAGCAGCTAATTTTGGATTTGATAAACAACCGATGGATTTTAATGAACCGCCAACCACAGAAAATTTTCTCAATGCGATTAAAAAATGTAATAATTTAAAAGACTTGCTAGTAATTTTCATTAATTGCCATAATAATAGTATGCTTGAACAATTTTTAGTAGAGGATTACGAATCATTCCTAAACAAATTACTTGAAATTGATGAAGTCGAAGGGGAGGATTATATATAAAATGACAAATTTAGGCTTATTAGGAGCAGTTTCTGTTGGAAAAACTACAATACTACGGTTATTTGTGAAATACCTAAATACTAAAAAGATAGAGGAGATTGACGGAGGAGTCGAATGCAAGGTCATTAAAACGGACTTTTCCGGTGAAGCAATTTTAAATCCTGATACAGGAGTAAAAGAAACTAAAACAATTCATCCTAACAGAGTTGTGTTTAGAGATTTAGCAAAAAATCAAAATCATTCCATTTTTGCCCCAGGTGGAGATCGAGGAAGAGCTGTAGTAAGAATGGGGGTCATTACAATTTCTCGAATTGCGAAGCAAATAATTGCAGTTTTCGATCTGAATAGAGAAATTAGAAAACAATTCAGATTTTTTCAAGATGTTCGATTTTTCCCGAAGGAAATCTATGTATGTTTCAATAAAATTGATTTAATCCCAGAAGAAGAGAGGGATGAAAAAATCGAGAAATATAAAGCACAAGTTGTAGAGTTTTTTGCGAAACGCAAAATAAAGATTGCAGAATTTCATAGGACTTGTGCAGAAGACTTAGAAGGAATGGAAAACTTCAACGATGCGGTTGCCGAAATGCTGCTAAAAATTGCCACGAATAACTAATACAATTTTTAGAGAATTATATAAATTTTTTTTTCATCTCGTTTTATATTCTTTGAGATCGAACAAAATTGATAAAAATTAACCCTCTGAAACATCTCCGAGGAGAAATCAAAGCATCACCATCAAAAAGCTATTCCCATAGAGCATTTACATTAGCTCTAGGGGCATCAAGTCCTAGTTTTATATTAAACCCACTCTCAATGGGAGACGTTGAAAAAACTATTTCATTTTGTAAATCATTAGGGGGAAATATTACAAAAATTTCTGCCTCAGAATTTAAGAAAAGCTCCAAGGATAAAAGGGCAATCAAGCAAATCCAGGACGATGATGAAATATTTAAAATAATCCCACCCAAAAAACTCACTTCGCCTAAAGAGGGCATTAATTCTGGTAATTCTGGAACTACAATAAGAATTATGACTGCTCTAGCCAGCTTAATAGAAGGTAAAACAAGAATTTTTGGGGAGTTTTTTCAGAGAGGAAGACCTATTGAGCCACTATTAAATGCCCTGCAACAAGTAGGAATTGAAACACGGGAGATTGAGCAAAATGGGAAGAAAGGAATTGAAATAATTTCTGATGGAATACCTCGCAGCAATTTGATTCAGATTCGAGGCGATATCAGCTCACAATTTATTACTGCCTTGTTATTTTTAAGCCCTCACCTCTCAAAAGGAAGGATAAACAAATCTGAAAAGAAAAGGAATAGTAAGGAGCACATACCCAAACAATTTACCGAAATAAAACTAACAACACCCGCAAAATCGTACCCCTATCTAAAAATTACGGAAGATGTGCTAGAATCCTTTAATATTAGCTTTCTTGCAGATTTTGATGAAAGTTTACAAGGGCGATATAAAATCCCTCCCGATCAAGAGTATAAAGGAATCGCTTACCAAGTCCCAGGTGATTTTTCCTCAATGGCTTTTATGATAGTGGCAACAGCGCTCAATAAAAAAGCCGAAAAAGTGAAAATCCGGAATTTGGATGTGAAATCACCTCAAGGAGATAAAGCACTAATATCTTTAGTAAAGAGATCAAAAGGAATAATAGAAATAGATGAAGAAAACAACGAAATTATAATAATTGGAGGAAAGGATTTAGAGGGTTTTACTTATGATTGTAGCCAAACACCTGATTTATTTCCGATCTTAAGCGTCCTGGCAACCCAATGTTCGGGCGAGACGCAAATAATCAATGCAGAACATGTCAGGAATAAGGAAACCGATAGAATCTCGGTGATGGTGAGAGAATTAAGAAAGATGGGCATTAAAATTGAGGAGAAAAAAGATGGAATCTCCGTAAATGGCCCTCAAGAACTCCATGGATCCGACATTGTTCATGATAATGATCATAGAGTCGCCATGGCCCTCACCATAGCGGCCTTATTTGCTGATAGGCCCTCTTATTTAAATACGGAAGAGATTGTAAAAGATTCATATCCGACTTTTTTTGAGGATCTTAAAAAATTAGGAGTTAAAATAGAGTTAAAAAAAAATAATTTCTTATAAGGGAAAACTTATCCAAATAGACAAATTGGAATAGTTTGGATCCCTTTTAAGACTTAAGACCTTACACGTCTTGGATTGTAGTGGAGGGTTAATTCGCTATTCGTTACAGTCAATGATTTAAGCATTTTAACTTCTTTCATCTTTTTCTCATATTTCTGCTTAACCTCATTGATTTTTGCAGCATCCCCTTTTTCTTCAGCTTTCCGAAGTTTTTTCAAATATTTCTTCTTCTGCCGCAGAGCATCATATATTTTATCATATTTATCATTAATTTCATCGTTGAAATTAATATATGCCGAAAACATAATAAGCACTCTTCGCAAGACCCGACTTCGGTAAAGAGTTTCAAATTCATCTGGATTATCAAACCTGATGGTGATTTTTCCACCGATATTTAGTTTTCTATCATCTAAATCAGCAACATGCTGATCTGTTTCCGCAAGTACCACCTCAAAATCATCTCCAGGAGTTGCTCTTTTTCCTTTGATTTCAAAAGTGGTCAATTCTCCAGTTTCTTCATTCGGAACGGTGAACATATATCGATCCCCGAAATATGTATGAGTTCTAAATACCGCGACCCGATATTTATATCCGGGAATATTTACATAGAAGAAGGGCCTTGGCTCTCTTTCACCAAAGGTCAAATTCATGCTCATTAAAATGGATTCTTCAAAAGAGCCTCTCCATCTCCCCGCATGTCCTTTCTGTTTCCTATCCCTTTTCAATTCTGTGAAATTTTTCATAACGAATCTTCGT
>CAZEPC010000098.1:0-13303 GCA_964513765.1 uncultured archaeon | reverse complement strand
AAACAAATAAATAGACCAATGACAATGGAAAATGCAACCCAATTCATAGATACATTATGAAAAATGAAACATTTATATTCTAGGGTTTTAAATCCCTTGTTAATCCTTAAAGGATTTTCGGGTAGTCATCATGATGAAGTTGCTGCCCTTCGGGTATCCTAAAAGCCTTCCATGCACATCGCATTTAATTTTAAGAAGATTGTAGAATCTAAGATCTGCAGATAAGATGTCTTGATAGGCATAAGTGGCCTCCCAATTTGCCTGCCCTTTCGCAATAACGATTTTCTGCCTATTCAATTTTTCCAAAAAATCTTTGGAATTATGCTCCGGGTGAAAACCCAAATCTGCAGACCCCGTGGTAATAACCTCACAAATCTCCGTTAATCTGATTTTTCTGGCATCTCGCATTATGGCGTCATTTGAGATGGGTGCGCCTTTCACAACTGCCACCGTTTTAATTTCATTTTTTACTAACTCCTTTATTACAAGTCTGTCAAATGCAATCTCTCCTGCATTATCAAGGAGATACATGCATTTTTTTTCCCTCTGTAGTTCCTCCCAGAGTTGGTCGAAATGATTTATCTGAAATCCGTTGGTTTTGACTTTTTCATATTGATCCATGAGTATATCCTTTCCCAAATTAACTTCGTGGCCTGAGGTCCCATAATCAATATTATTTCCCACAATGCTCCATTGAATTGCACAAAATAATCGTTCCTTTGGGTTTTTAATTGTTTTCAGCATTTTCTTAGCAAAAGGAATCACCTCTAATGCCACTTGATTAGATTCATCTCGCATTTCTCGCCATGGGTCTTCACATTTTCCCTTAGGATCTGCCACCTTAACGGCGTATAAAAACAGGTCGTTGGCTATCTCATTTGGTGATCTCTGTGGTTTGAACTTTTGTGCCAATTTTTGGAGTATTTTTTGAAAATCTTGAATGTTCTCTTGATTTTGATTTTGTTTCTTAACATTCTGTTCATTTGATTGAGGGTATTGTTTTTCTAAGCACTTTTTAGTTAGTGTGTAATAGTTTTGGGCTACCTCTAATATGCATGAAGCACACTGTGAGGTATGATATATCTCCCTTTCGGATTTTTTGTATTTCATTATTTTTTCAAAAAGAATCCAAAGAATTAATTATTTCGGTGTTTTTGTGACATTAAGCCTAAATTAACCCTAATTTATTCTTTATATACTTGCCTATAATAAATCCAAAATGATGAGAATGATGAGAAAATGATTCCTTCTAAAGACGAGGCGATTTCGCTTCTTAAAAAACTCAAGATCCCCTGGAATATTATTGACCATCAGCTGGCAGTTATGCGTAAAGCCCGGGATCTCGCACATGAAATCGATTCACTTGATATTAATTATGATCTTGTGAAAATAGGCGGTGCTATTCATGATATTGGAAGGCATATCACTCATGGACTTGCCCATGGTGCTGCCGGGGGCGATTTTTTGAGGAAAAACGGATATAGTGAATCCTTAGCTCGGGTGGTTGAGCGCCATGTGATGGGTGGTATAAAAAAAGAAGAAACGGAGGGTCTGGGACTCCCGAAAAGAAGCTTTGTTCCTGAAACCATCGAAGAAAAGATTGTGTGTCTTGCCGATAAATACCTTGATGGAGATACCGAAGTCACCATTAAACAAAGATTTCAAAAATGGATTGATAAATACGGCGAGACCGATTTTCTTAAGGTGCATATGAAGCGGGTTATTCAATTAGAAGAGGAAATCTTAAAACTCATCTTTTTATAACATTGAGAGGGCCATGTCGTTTTAAAAACCATTATAGGGATTATTAACTAAAATGAATGAAGGAAATCAATAAAAAAGAAAAAAACTTTTGTTATTTTATGCTTTGATTTTGACATATTAGCTATTGATTACTAATACTCAAGATCAACATCCACATCAATACCTTCACGGACGGCTTGGGTGACGATGCAATATCGTTCGAACATTTTTTTACAGACATCTGCCCGTTTTCTCACTTCTTCGGAATCAATTTTTGGTTTTATGCTCACATCGATTTTCTTCACCCTCCAAAATCCTTTATCATTTCTCTTGATGGTTAGGTGTGCTGAAGCATCGAGATCATCCACTTTTAATTTTTTCTTCTTTAAACAAAATATAAAGCTCGCGCTAAGACACCCCAGGATAGACATCCCCAACAATCTTGAAGGGTTGGGTCCGATCATTTCCTCTTCTTTGTGATGTTCTTCATCAATATAACAATCTTCATACTTTATTTCTCCCATATCGCATTTGAAAATCATACCCTTTTCCAGATTGATTCCGACTTCCGTTTCCATTATTTCTTCTGACATTTTAATCGCTCTCTTTAAGTTGAGAGAACAATCCATTTTTTCCTTCTTTAATCTCTCTAAAAATAATCCAAAATGAGAGAAATTTTGATCTGTTTCATTTAGATGAAGGAAAAAGGATTTTTTTACATCTCCCATTTGATCTTTAGAAGATCTTCTTTTTTAAGATTCTTTTAATAATTCATAACTTTTTCATTGTAATCTTCTTCTCGAGGGAATTTAATTGTAGGATGGGAGAAAAAGAAAACACTAATCTCTTTTAAGGGGTTTGATTTAAATAGGGTGCTTGCTAATAATTAAACGAATGAATGAAAAATCAGAAATACCGTATTTCAAGAAAAAGTCTTGGAAAATAATGTCACAATCTCAATTGCCCTATTTACCCACTCCAATTGCCGCCATAAAAAGGTTGTTCAATTACTTGGATGATCACTCTCTTTTAAAAAAGGATATGAAACTTGTTGATTTAGGCGCGGGAGATGGGAGGATCATTCTCTATTCTGCCGAACATTATGGCTTGGATTCAGTCGGAGTGGAGATTAACGAGGAATTGATTCAATCCGCTCTCCAAAAGATAGCTCAAAAAGGGATAGATGACAGATGTAGGGTGGTAGAGCAGGATTTTTATAATTTTGATATTTCAGGGTTTGATATTATATTTCTTTTCGTGTTGCCCAGCAACCATAAATATCTTAAACACGTGATCGAAACGATAAAAGAAGGGGCATTGGTCATTACAGTTCGTTACGGGATCGATGATATCGCATTTCAGCTGGATAAGATCGCCTATCTTCAAGAAGAAAAGAAGTTTCCTATTCACATTTATCAAAAGATATAAAAGATTCACCAAATGCATCAAATTTACTCTTTTTCATGATTTGATGTGTTTTTATATTTCTTACATAAAACTTAAGGCTTTTTTCTCTAAAAGTTCATAATAAAAAATGGACTACACAAAATATATTAACTTAAGAAAATATGTAAAAAATATGTCTGGTGGACATATATTACTCTCTACAACGAGAAAGATTCCGGGACATAAAATTACCCAATATCGTGGGATTGCGTTTGGTGTGACAGTGCGGTCACGCGGTGCTGTGGGTGATGCATGTGCAGGATGTCAATCAACATGTGGTGGAGAGGTATCTAAATATACTGAAGCAGTATTAGATTCAAGAAATGAGGCAATCCAAAGACTTGTTGATCATGCAGCCTCCTTAGGTGCAAACGCGGTCGTTGGGCTTCAATTCGATTCTGATGAAATTGGACAAGGTGCAAACAACGCGGTAATTGCAGTGGGGACTGCCGTGGTTGTCCAAAAGAAAGATTAAAGAACACATACAAATACCAAAATCCGAAAGCAATCATTCGAGGGATAGGTTTAATAGTTGATATTGCTTGGAATTGCTTAAGGCACGAAGAATTTTACCAATTCTTTTTTTTTCATTGCTATATTTTATTTTTATAAGGAATTTCTTTTTAAATTACATTGGAATTGAATATTGAGTAATAATTTGTACCGGAAAGACAAACCTATCAATAACTATCAAGGAATATATTCACATGAAAATCAGCCTCAAAAAGAGATTCTTGCTGTGGAAAAAGAAACTCAAACTTTCATGGAAATTTAAATTCGCCCATCATCCTATTTGCGAACGATTTGACGATCATATTTGGAAAATTGGGGATATGTATGTGTGTCAGGGATGTACTATGGTTTATTCGGGGGTAATTCTTGGGTTCTTCCTCTTTTTGTTTAATTTTAATCAGTTTATTGGGGGAATGCTCGATTGGTTTCTAAGTGTTTTAATTTTCATGCTGCCTACATTTCTGATCGAAAAATTACGGATCAAGACCCGTTGGGTAAAACGTTCCGTGAGATTTCTTAACGGAATTGCCTTGGGTGCCACTATGGCTTTTTTATTCGTGGATACCTCCATCTGGGAAAGGATTTCTGTTATAGCTTTTATCTATATTGGATTGCTCCTTTTTAGGTTTATTCGCCGGTATAAAAAAGAGGAAGATGAATGCGAGGGATGTCCTCAAGCTAAAAAGGATGAGGTGTGCGAAGGGTTTAAGATGCAATTTGAGGCAAACAAAAAGCTTGGAAAATATACCACCGACTTAGTTTACGATGAAATCAAGGATAACATGGTTGGAAAATACCAATTGACCTCTAAATATTCCTTTAAAACTTCAATGGAGGAATTTAAAAAGAAGGGACGGGGACCTACGCCCGAGGAAGGAAATTTAAATGATGGTCTCCCCCAAGGTGTTTGGGCGGTTTTACCTTCACATTTGAAGGAATCTTCACATTCCCATAAAAAAGATAAAGAAACTCCTGCTAAATCTGCTAAACCCAATATAATGAAGCAAATAAAGAGCAAAATAAAAGGGAATGACTCAGAAAAAGAAGATAAAAACAATGGAAAAAATCACGCTACCTATGAATTTGTGGGATGAACCCAGCAACAGAAATCTTTTTGAAGATGGATCACAGATGAAAGAGTAAAGAAAAAAATAAGTTATATAAGTTATTAAGAGAGGATGTCCATGAATATTGCCCAAAAAATACTCAAAGCTCACATATTACAGAACGATAAACAAACCAATTTAAGTAAAATGGTGGAACCTGGGAATTTTATTACATGTGACATTGATCTCACGATGGTTCATGAGCAGTTGGGGGGAAGGATCGCACCCGAATACCAAAAATTGAATTTAGATACCATTAAATACCCTAACCGTGTGTTTTTTATTCTCGACCATTGGGTACCACCACCTGATGTGAGAGCTGCCAAAATGCACCAAAAAGCGAATAGTTTCGCCGAAAAATACCGATTGAAGTGGAATATGGGACAAAATAAAGGTATTTGCCATCAAGTTCTCCCGGAACAAGGTTTCGCGAGGCCTGGTATGCTCATTGTCGGATCCGATTCTCACACCACCACCTATGGGGCGTTTAACTGCTTCGCAACAGGTATAGGGGCCACCGATGTGGTTGCAATTTTTAAAGAAGGCCAATTATGGTTTAAAGTTCCAGAAACGATAAAGATTACGTTTGAAGGCCAATTGTCTACTAAAACTATGGGTAAGGATGTGGCCCTCCATCTTTTGTCCGATTTTGGGACCGAAGGGGCTATATACGATTGCTTTGAATTTGGGGGTAACGGCCTCAATAACCTCTCTGTTCCCGCAAGGATGACCATTTCCAACATGACGGTGGAGATGGGGGCCAAAGCGGGAATATTTGAGGGAGACGAAAGACTGAAAAATTGGTTAAATGCTCATCCTCCTGCACAAGAAGAAACAATCCCCCAAAATAATTCATTTGTTGAGCCCGATACCGATGGTCCTTATACAATGAAAAGGACCGTGGTTTTGGATGATATTGTCCCCCTAGTCGCAAAACCTTACAGTCCGGATAATGTTGTGCCAGTAGAGGAATTGGGTGAGGTAGAGATCGATGAAGGGTTTATCGGGTCATGTACGAACGGAAGGTTGGAGGATCTTCGGGTGGCTGCTCGAATTATCAAAGGTAAAAAGGTTAAAAAAGGAGTTAAATTTATTATCATTCCCGCCTCACGTGAGGTCTATCTTCAAGCAATGCAAGAAGGCTTATTGAAAATATTTATTGAGGCTGGCGGGGTGGTAGAGTATCCCTCTTGCGGTCCGTGCATTGGAGGTCATTTGGGTGTGTTAGGTCCCAATGAGGTGGCAATTAGCAGCACAAACCGGAATTTCAAGGGAAGAATGGGGGATCCTAGCGCTCTGACGTATCTCTCCTCCCCTGCCGTAGTGGCTGCTTCGGTTGTGGAAGGAAAGATCGTAGCTCCAGAAAAAAACATCTGGAGATGAAGGGATTGGAGGTTAAAAGTTGAAAGAACAAAAAAACACGATTGAAGGGAAGATATGGGTTTTAGGGGATAATATAAACACCGATCTCATAGTCCCTAGTAAGGTACTCACCGAACAAGATCCAAGGAAAATGGAGAAGGCCACATTAGAAATTCCCCTTCCCGAATTTTCGGAACAAGCGGAAAAAGGCGATATTATTGTGGCTGGAAGCAACTTTGGCTGCGGATCAAGCAGGGAAGAGGCGGTTTATGTGTTGAAAGTGCTTGGGATCTCCGCAATCGTTGCAAAATCATTTTCACGGATATATTATCGAAATTGTATTAATTTGGGGATTTCTCCAATCATGTACAAAGATCCCTCTGGAACATTCCAACAGAAAGTCAAAGGAACGGCCAATCCAATCGGCACGCAAGGAGATGTCATTAAGATAAACAGGGAAAGTGGAGAAATTCAAAACATCTCTAATCCCAATTTTAAGGAAACAATTAGATTTGATCCATTTCCTCCCTTCATTTCTGAAATTCTAGACTCTGGAGGTCTTCTTGCTTCTTTACAAAAATCCAAAAAACGTTAACAAAAATTTTTTTATTGATTTTAAGAATATTAACATTACTAACTTCCTCCTTTCACTCATCATGGAAAAAAATATCTTTGAAAGATGAATAGAAGGAACGAAGTTCAACAAACCATAAATAACAAAATTAGGTAGAAAAAAATGGCAAAAATTGTATTATTTGGAGCTCCAGGTGCCGGAAAGGGTACTTTAGCGGGCAAGATTACTAAATTTAGCGATATTGTACATGTAAGCACGGGAGATCTTTTTAGAGCAAACTTGAAAAACAAAACTCCCATCGGAATGAAGGCAAAAGAGTACATGGATAATGGGGAACTGGTTCCGGACAGCGTAGTCATCGGAATGGTGAAAAAGAGATTTAAAGAGGATGATGTAAAGGAAAATGGGTTCCTTCTCGATGGCTTTCCACGAACTGTAGAACAAGCAAAAGCCCTTGATGAAGTTGCCGATTTAGATGCTGTTGCATACATTAAAATCGATAAAGATGTGCTGGAAAAAAGAATAACCGGAAGAAGAAGCTGCACTGAATGCGGAGCAATTTATAATATTTATAACGAGGAACTCACCCCCGAAGAAGAGGGAAAATGCGATAAATGCGATGGAGACCTCATGCAAAGAGATGATGATACCAAAGAAACTTTCGAGAAGCGATATCAAACCTATGTCGATCAATCTGAACCAGTGATTGAATATTATAGAGAAAAAAATCCCGATCTTATTGTAGAGCTTGATGGGTCCAGAACCATGGCTTATACCGAAGAAGAGCTTAAAGAACTCCTTCCTCTATGATGATTAAGAATTTTTCCCTTGACATAAAAACAATCAATTTTAATACCTATTTGGGATAATAAGCGACAGTCCTTAAGGGAAATAAATTTTTAGGTTCTTTTTTTTATAATTCTTCACTCTTATTTTTTTATAGGTAATTTTCCTTCAATAATATGAGAAAGTTTCATAGAAAGAGCTATAGATTATCGATCGGTTTAAAGAGAGATAAAATAAATACATAGGAGGATTAAATAATGGAAAATCATGTAAAAGATTATGGAAGATCTGCGGCTTCAAAACACCCGGACAAAGATGAAAATGAAATTTTAGTGTTTGTCTATGGAAGCTTGAAGCGGGGCTTTCAAAACTATTACGGATTGTTGGATGGACATATCGGCACATCTGAATTCCTTTTTGAAGGAAAAACAAAAGGGGAAATGTATGATCTAGGTGCCTTTCCTGCCGTAAATGTAAACGGGGAAGGGGAAGTCCATGGCGAGGTCTTCAAAGTGGATCGAAGGGTGTTAAGGGCTTTAGATCGGTTGGAGGGATATCCCAGTTTCTATAATAGATCCAAAGTTAAAGTAGAATCCAAAGAAGATGATCGAAAAGTAAAAGCCTTTATTTATCATATTCCCAAACAGAGAATTACCTCCAAGATTCGGGTTCCAGGCGGTAATTGGAAGATGCAAACAAATTGATTTTAATATTGATTTATTAATTTTTTTGATTGATTTTGATTGATTTTGATTGATTTTGATTGATTTTGATTGATTTTAATTGATTTTGTTTTGTTTTTTATATGTTCTCTTCTCTCATTTCTGTAAATTGAATCTGTAAGAATAAATGAAGCCTTAACTGCTCTTCTCGTTTCAATTAATTATCTTATTACCCTATATCATGTGTGGATACCAATCTATAAAGAACCCATCGCAAAATTTCCAGATGAAAGATCATGAGAAGAGCGAGAAATACAATCATACCCCCGCAGAGATATTGAAAATAACGGCTACGGTTGGGATGTTTCATCTCTGTCTTTTTAACCTTAGAGAATTTTAATTGAATTATTGCATAGCGAAAGCCGAAAAACGCCATAAACATGCTACAATCAAAGAACAGCATTTGTTTCAAAAGGGATTTTCCGAATTGCCAAATTATTTCTTTGCTCTCAATGTCAACTTCAATGATCTTTCCCAAGAAACTACAATCTACCAAAAGATTTCCGCGTTCTTCATCGATCTCTGTGGTATAGGCTTGCAAAATCTCATCTTCAAATTCCCATACTACTTGTTTGGTTTGCTTATCAATCATAAATATCCTATCGATATCGCTTATTAAGAAATCCCCCTCGATACTTTCGGGTACTTCATTGACGTCCCTGCACCATTTTAGGCATTCTTGGTCGGATTGTGTGTTACCATTAGATGTTCCATTATAACTCCACACAATCTCTTTGGTGGTTTTATTGATTTCGATAATCCTATGGTTTTCTGAATCGGCCACAATGATATTTCCGTTTGAAAGGTAATCGGGATTATGTTGATGGTTAAGCATTGTGTGGTTTTGATAATCTCCGTACCACCAAACAATATCACTTGCCCTGGGAAAATGTTCTTGGGCTGCGGTATAATTCAGTTCTACGATGAGATCAAAATTCCGAATGGAAATCAACAAGCCATCCCATCCTTCCTCGTAATGATGGATGTCAATGTCATTTAGGTGGCTCCAATCGAAAGATCCATTGTTATTATTGTAATAGTGGTCTTGATCCCATTCTGGATTCACATCTTCCCAATTTATATCATCGACCCTCCATTTCCATACGATGAAATGATTGGGATAATTATATCGTACTACGCGGTCATTGAGCGTATCGGCCACCAAGATATCTCCATTTGGTAATTTTATTGCTTCATGGGGAAAGTCCAGTCCTCTGGCTGCCCAAACCCTTTCCCCATCTCTGGTGATTTCCATCACGAAATTTGTCCTTTCTTCTTTGGGGATATATTGCTGATCCTCATTTATCCTCTCCAAGACACGAAATGTATCGAAAAGATCCCCGCCGCATACCAGAATATTGCCGTTATCCAAATAGTCGGGATCCCCCATAAAGAGCCGATTCTGTGAAGGGTTGTGAGTCATTAAGAAATAATTCATGGACGGAGTGAGGACTAGAAAAATAAGAGTTATCAAAATTTGAACCCGGGGCTTTAAGAGAATTTCTTTTTGCACATTTAAAGTTATATTTTTTGAAATTTATTTTTTCTTAAGCTTTTAATACCTACTTTCTTTGATTTATATAATGGCAGATCCAATTCAATTTATAATGGTCGGCTGTGGTGGAATTGCGAATTCTTGGCTTGAACAAGTATTCACAAACCCAGATATTAAAGACGATGTTGAACTCGTAGCGGTTTGTGATCCGATCCCATCACGCTTTAAGAAGTTAGAAAAATTTGGTTATGAAGATGTTCCTACCTATTCAGATGTGGCAAACGCATTTGTTGATGGTGTATGGGCGGATGCAGCACTTATTTTAACCCCCCCACAATACCATCCGAGATACATTAGGGAATGTGTAAGGAATGATCTTCACGTAATTACGGAAAAGAGTTTTCTTACCAATATGAACCAATACCGGGCAATGCGAAACCTCATTCCAATGATGGAGGAGATGGATTTAATTGGGGTTGTGAACCAACAATACCGATGGAATCCCCGAAATCAAGCAATTAAACTCGCCTTAAATGAGGGTAAAATTGGAGAAATTGGGTGGGTTAGATCAAATTTCACCCAAAATCGATATCATTTCAATGATTGGTGGAGAAGCATGCACGAGGATATTTCTCAATTCAATTGGTTCATTCACCACTATGATAATATGAGATTTTACTTGGACAGCAATCCAAAGACTGTAAGGGCAAGATTAACCAGTGTTCCGTGGAGTAAAATCTATGGTGAAAGTACCATCTTCTTAGATGTTGAATTTGAGAACGGGGTTAACTGGTCCTATATCGCGACCCAAGAAGGTGTTGCGGCGTTTGAGGACTCTGGACAAACAAGTTTCACAATTTACGGTTCCAAGGGAGCAATCCGAAACACGAAAAATAAACCTCCCGAATTACGAGTTGAAGGGAGCGATCCGCACAATCCCGATGTAGAATTCTTGGGGGAGATGACCGAAGCAGACGAAATCAGTACTGATTCGTCCAAAAAGAAGTATCCTCCTGGCTGGGATATCACCATGAAGCACTTTATCAAAGCAGTACGAAGTGATGGCGAATATAAACATCCTACCAGATTCCAGGATAATTTCTATACCATTGCGATTCCACTTTGTGCAAGAGAATCTCAGAGAAGAAACGGCGCACCGGTTGATGTGAAGGAATATCTCGGATTAGATTAATTTAAGACATCTCCGAAACATCAAAATCTTCAGAAAGGATTTTTCCTTTATTTTTTTCTTATGTCCAATTTTTCTTTTATGTTCCTAATTGGCTGTAAATCTATTCTACCAGAAACATTTATACCAAAATCCATATATTATTCTTGTGATGAGTACAGCAAAATCGCAATTATTCTCTAAAAGGAAGTTATTTGGGAAGGTATATGGTTTGTTTCTGATGATGACGATTATTATTGGTATTATTTTGGGTGATTTCGCCTTGATTATCCCGTTAATTAACGGAAATATGGAAAAGATACCAGTCACATTCTTCATACTAATCGCCGCTCTTTTGGTTGGAATTTTGGCTCTATTGATTTTCCAAGCGAATAAAAAGCGGATATAAAATAGATAGAAAGCAGAGATCAGTGCTTATTTTTATTCTTTAAGGAAAATTAAGATAAAATACCAGCAATAAAGCGAGTTCCACAAAACCCTTTCCTTTTTCTGTTAGTGAATAGAAAACTTTGGGCGGTCTGTCATCTGATATATTACGATCCACGATTTTCTGTTCTTCTAAGTCCTTTAGTGTGTCTGAAAGAGAACGTGTTGATATGTTAGGGAGTAATTTAGTAAACTGATTAAAGCGGAGTGGTCCCTTTGATTCTAAAAACCAAATCAAGTGAATTGCCCATTTTCTGGATATAATGTCGGTGGCCACATTTAAAAGCGGTAATTCCTCGTCCAATCTCTGTTTTCCGTGCTTTATGTGTTGTTGATGATCATCGAGAAAACTTCGAACGGTCTCTCTGGCATTATTTATTGTTTCAAAAATCTTCGCGAATTCTTCGTGTTCCATATCGTATATTAAGTGTATTGAAGTAAAGTATGTTTCTAATGCTTTATTGGGATTTTAAATATAAAAAATTGATTATGTAGGTATGAGTCAGCAAAAGTACGCTTTTACAGATGAAGAATTTTGGAAAAATTATATGGTAAAATGGTTCGGCCGGGATTTAATTGACTTTTGGCAAAAGAATTGTGAAATCTTCAATGTTAATTCTGAGGATATCACTCTCAATGTGGAAACTTTTTCTCAGGAGGGATCCAATGTTCCCACAATAATCTTTCTTCATGGGATCGCGGGATATGCACGATTGATGCTGCCTTTCACCTCAAGGTTGTTTAAATTAGGGTATAACGTGGTGGCACCAGATTTGATGGGCTATGGATATAACTCTGAAAAACACGGACATTTTACGTGGGATCAACATGTCAATAATATTATAGATGTAATTAATTGGGCAGCATCTCATTTTAAAGGTGATCTATTTTTGGGAGGAGCGAGTATGGGAGGACCTTTGGCTTATGCGACAAGTTGTATTAGCCAGAAAATAAAAGGAACAATCTGTTGGTGTCTCTGGGATCTTCAGGATCCTGACTTTATCAAAAATCAAACTAATCTCGGAAAGATTGCATTAAAGGCTAAAGGACTCTTTAAATTTTTTGGAAAAGCCCTTCCCTCATTAAGAATTCCCGCCCCTTGGGTGATTGGGTATGAAACTCTCTCGGATCCAAATGAAGATATAGATGAATATGTGTTGAATGATCGTTTGGCCGGAAGAAAAATCTCATTAGCGGGTGCCACAAGCTTAATGTTCCAATCTGAACCGGCAATCAAATATGAGGATTATGAAAAGGATTTGCTAATTGTTCATCCGAAAAATGACCTTATGGTATTTCCTGAATTTTCTCGAAGGATTTATCGGAAACTTAAACAAAATAACAAGCGCGGAGAGAACATAGAGTACCACGAGATTGAAGATTGCTTTCATTTTCCATTGGACAATAAAAATTATGAAACCTTTTCTGGTTTGGTGGGAAGATTTATTTCAAAAACTCAAAATAAGAAAAAAAGGCGAAAATAAAATGAATATTAAACGGCTCAAAATCGCATTTACTAATATATATCTTATAGAAACCAAGAAGGGATTACTGATGATCGATACCAGCTATCCAAACACCTATGAGACCTTTTTGAAGAAGCTTGATAAAGAAGGTATCTCTCTTGAGGATATAAAGTATCTGATTTTAACCCATCATCATGATGATCATGCGGGATTTCTCGCAAATATGCTTAAAAAACATGAGTTAAGAGTCTTTCTACATCAAAAATCAATTCCTCATTTGAGAAAAGGACATTCAGAAACCCGATCAAAACCTGTGAATTTTAGAATTCGTGTTATTTTTGGGCTCATTTCAAAGTTTCATAAATTTACGTTCCCCAGAGTTCAAACTTTTCACAAAAAAACCTTCAATATAATACATACAGAAACATCTGTTCCTCTTTCTGAAATTGATTCAGGCTATAAAATAATCTATACT
>CAZEPC010000097.1:0-13385 GCA_964513765.1 uncultured archaeon | reverse complement strand
AGTATCCAAATTGATCTAAGATTTCCCTCCGAAATGTTTCGGGATGAAAATCTCCGGTAGGTGGTGTTTCTTTTAAATTCTTCTTGAGGACGGGATATGCGTCAATCCATTCTCCCGTTTCAAAATCTTTCATTCTCATATCCGTATACCAAGCCAAGTGATTAATCCCCACACAAGTATAACTAAATTCGCTGGGCAAAACTCCGCACCATACTCTAAACATAATTGCCGTATTATAGGTTCCATGGCATAAACCCACCACATTAAGGTCGTACTCATTTCTCTCAATCCAGTCATACATACCCCAAGTGTTAATTGCCATGGGGTTTGAGTAATTCAAAAGGAGCGCACCAGGTTCTGAAACCTCTGCCATATCATCCAAGATCTCCATAAACACCGGTACCGCCCTTAATCCCCGCATTACTCCTCCCGCATTAACAGTATCACTCGTGTTAGGGTGGACGGATTCCCCGACCTTCTCGACCCACTTTTTAGGAATGGCAAGATCGTGATAAATCGCCTCCCTTCCGCCTGGGTTAATAAGGGTTATTACATACTTTGCGTCCCTCAAAGCCTTTTTACGGTCTGTGGTTGTTTTAATTTTAAGCTTGGCTTTGGGCTGTTGTTCTTTCATTTTATCCCATAATTGAGACATGTAATCCAGTCTCTTTGCATTGATATCCATCAAAACCACTTCCGCATTTTGTAAGGGTGATTTTTCTTGCAATGTGTGGGAAGCCAAATCTTTTAAAACTCGCAGTCCGAATGAAAAGGATCCCGCACCTACAATGGTAATTTTGCACGATTCGCTCATAATTTATCCTTAGTTTTTAATTGATAAAAATCTATATGCTTTTCACTAAAATCTAAAAAATTGACTTTCTTTTGCAAAAAACGGGAAAAAAGTGGCTTTCATTTTTTTTCCTCATATTAAATGAAATGATTTTTTATTGAATTGGCTCCATGTTGATCATATGAATAAGCAGAAAAAGGCAAAAAACGCCATCTTAAATAAATTTCAATCACTTTTTTATCCGCAAAAGGTGGCGATTATCGGTGCCAGCAAAAATCCCGTGGGTGGGATTAAATATTATAGGGCTCTGAAAACATCCGGATTTCTTTCCCAGAAAAATAACTCAGAAGGCGAAACTAGCAAAATGGGCGGAAACCAAAGTCTTGAAGTTAGAAAGAATCATAATAATACAAATAAGGTATTCCTCATCAATCCTAAGTTCGCAGAGGAGGGTCTTTTCGGAAAAGAAGTCTACCCCACAATCCAAGATCCCGACATCCCCAAACCGGTAGATTTAGTTATCATCGCAGTTCCCGCAAAAATTGTTCCCGATGTACTCATGGAATGCCATCAGTATGCCAAGTTTGCGGTCATCTATACTTCGGGTTTCGGAGAGTCGGGGAATGAGGGTTTAGAAGAAAAGTTAAGGGAAACTATATATCAAATTGACACAAGGGTGGTTGGACCCAATTGTTTAGGTATTTTAAATCCCTATTCCAAACTTTCAGTATTTCCTAACTGGGATATGAACAAAGGTACCATATCTTATATTTCACAATCTGGCGGGACGATGGCCAGATTATATATATATCTTGGCAGCCAAAACATAGGTTTTCGGAACGCAGTATCCATAGGAAATGCCTACGACATCTCTATCACCGAAATAATGGAATATTTTTACCATGATGAGAAAACACATATGATTGCGCTTTATTTAGAATCAATATCTAATGGGAGAGAGTTTTACGAGGTAACCAAAAAGATCTCTCAAAAAAAACCTATTGTTTTGCTCAAGGGAGGGCAAACTGACCGGGGAAAAAGTGCATCATTCTCACATACCGGTGGTATGGCCGGTTCCTTTAAGATATGGGAGGCAATGGCCAAACAAAATGGAATCATGACGGTAGATCATTTTGAGTTATTTGCAGATTTGGTGCAAGTGGTAAATATTAGACCTATCCCCCCTAAAAACCTTAATGTTGCAATATTGGCCGCGGGTGGGGGAATTGGGGTTGAATTGACCGATAATTTTGAAAATGCCGGGTTGAATGTGATCGAATTGAAGGAAGAGACTCAAAACGCTCTGGCAAAACATTTTCCCTCGGTAAATACCAATTTCAAAAATCCAATAGATTTGGGTGAGTACGGTTATGTTCCCAGCCTTTTTGCTAAAGCAATGAAAATTGTTTTAAATGATGAAACTGTGGGCTCGGTGGTGTTTGTCCGAGAGCCGGAAAGATTCCCCATAATCTCGAAGAATATTGGGATAGAGGATCCCGGAAAGCAAACTACGCGTTCTATCCAGAGGATCCTTCGTCGTGTGGATAAACCGGTATTTTGCAACCCTTCGGCAAATTCTGTGTCTGTGGAAGCTTTTCAAATGAGAAAGGATTTTCAGGACAAAATGATTGCGGCTAAAATACCCGTTATCAACATTTTCAAAAATATACCCGAAATTATCAAACAATTATATCGATATGGGAAATTTTTGGATAACTACCCTTAAAAAAATCATTCAAAAAAGATCACTTCTTTAGCCAAAAAATATTTAAGAACAAAAAATAATGATTTAATAAAGGAAGTCTTAAAGATGGCAGACAAACAGACGGATGAGTTAATCAAAGTAAAGGATGAGACCATAGAGCAATTGACCAAGGTCAAGGATGCCTTAAGAGAAAAATTCAAGCAATTGAAAAAAGAGAATAAGGAACTTAAATCTGAAATAGAAGCGCTTCAGAAAAGTGAAGATGAAGGGGAAGATGAAGACCTTCAAAAAAAGCTAGATGAGGCGAACGAAAAGATTAAAGCCCTTAAAGAGGATCTAGAAGTGGCTAAGAAATCAAGCCCTAAATCTGAAGGAGAAAAAGATAAAGGGGAAAAGGAAGAGAAAGAATCCGTTAAAAATTTAATGAAACAAATAAAGAATGGTATGTTCAAGCTGGGACAACAAAATCATGAAATTAATCAAAAATTAGAGGAACTGATGAAAAGTGGAGTATCCGTTTCCAAGGGATCCGCTGATGCTACATCGGGCACCGCTGGTCCATCATCAAAAAAAGCAAAAACATCCGCATCCAGTGCGGTAAATAAAAAAGGAATGCAAGCGCCCTCGGTACAAGCCGGTGGGAAAACCGAAACTTCTAAGGACGAATATGTGTCACCTGGTTTAATGGGCTCAAATAAGGCGAGTGAGGAACCAGAAGAGGGGGAAGAAAAGGAGGAAGAATACCGACCTCGAAGACCCTCTGATATTCTAAAATCCCAAGGTGGCGCGGAATCAAAACCTAAGGAGGAATCCGAACCGGTCAAAGTACAAAAGCCTTCCAAACAAGCGGCTGGTGCAGAGGGGGAGGATGAAGAAGGTGCTGGTGAAGAAAAGGAGAAAAAAAATGGTCCAAAACCCAAATTACGGAGCATTAAAACCATTGAATATCCCAAAGATGGCTCCATAAAATGTCCCTATTGCGGAGCCCAAAATTTTGTGGAACAAACTAATAAGGCCAAAATCATCTCTTTTGCCCCGGTTAAAAAATATGGCAAGAAATACTATTGTAAAGAATGCCGAGGCGAATGGGATTACGCATAGATCGTATTTATCGAATATTGATTTTTGTTTTCTATTCCCTATAATCCTTTTTTTGGCATTTCCCTAACCACTTTATTTTTTGAATTAAAATTATTAAACTTTGATCATCATATTATTCATAGAGGTATTTTGAAATGAAATATGAACAAATCACGCTCACTAATACTGTAAGAGAAAATTTACCAGGAAAATTTATTAAATTATCAAAGGGTTACACCCATTACGAGCTCTTAGAGGCAAATGGTCCAAATGCAGATGGTCCTAAGGGATCCGACTTGGTAGTTTTAGTCCACGGGTTTTCATCACCCATGTTTGTGTGGGATAAGGTTGCCCCGTTTTTGAAAAAAAACGGATTCAATGTATTGCGCTATGATCTTTACGGGAGGGGTTTTTCTGATCGACCAAATTACACGTATGATAAAGATATTTACGACAGCCAGTTAATCAATTTACTAAGTGCTCTAGGTTACGAAGATACATCATTTCACTTGGTGGGGCTAAGTATGGGGGGAGAAATATCAACAATCTTCACTTCCCGTCATCCAGAAAAGATAAAAACATTGACATTGGTGGATCCCGCAGGATTGCCAACTGATCTTTCAACTCCTCCCAATTTCGTGCTCAAAATTCCTTTTGTTAAATATATCATTAACCGAATAATGATAGGAAATTTGGATAAAAACTTTTACCGACCTGAGAATTTTCCCGAATACGAACAAAAATACACTGCTCAAATGCAATATAAAGGGTTTAGAGATGCTATTAAATCATCACTTTTGCATATGGACATGCAAGGTGCCTCGGAGGAATTTAAAAAAGCAGGGAATACTCAAATTCCCAAATTACTGTTTTGGGGAGAAAATGATGAAACGATTCCCTATGAGGTCCATGAAAAAGTTCAAGAAAAGATGAAAGACTTAAAGTTTGTATCTGTTCCCGAATGCGGACATATGCCAAATTATGAACAACCCAATATATTTAATAATGCTCTATTAGAATTTCTTCAAACACATAGTAAGCAAAAGCAATAACCCCCAAAATTGAAATAGAACCAAGAATGGAGATAAAAATGCCAATTACCATAGGAGAACCAATAGAAATCAACGGAAAAGTTTACCTTGTGAAAAAACTTCTGGGTGAAGGTGGTCATTCCCGCGTATATATGGCTGTGGAGAAAGACACAAAACAAAAGGTGGCCATTAAAGATTTCACATATAATGCATTTTTTGATAAATATAACCGCACAAATGATTGTATCGACTATTGGGAAAATGAGGTGCTCAATACACAAGCACAAGCCAGAAGCGGGCAACATTGTGTAGAAGTTCTAAATTATGAGGCAAAAATGGACCTCCAAACGCCCGAACTTTATATTGTTCTAAGTCTAATTGAAGGGACTACGTTTCAGGATTGGTACCGTAAATTTGTGCTGATGAGCAAGGGATTGGAAAATTTGGATCTTTCAAGTGTAGTCCGAAACATCTTCATCCCTCTGGCGAAGCTCTTGGATTATTGTCACAATAAGGAGTATATCGTTCATAGGGACTTCTCTGTTAGGAATATCATTGTGCAAAGCAACGATATCCATTTTTGGCCAGTTCTTATCGATTGGGGTATTTCAAAGTATATCGGGGAAGATTGGGTTAATTATTGTCCTAAACCCTATATGACGGAAGATATGCCGAAAGATATACCCATAAAACAAAAAGGCGCCCCTCCAGAGATTCGGAATGGATATATGCCTGTACCCGCATCTGATATTTACTATTTGGGGCACTTGATGTATTTTGTCTTTACTGGAGGAATCATGAGAGAAGATTCCGAATTAATAAGTAAAGAAGATTATGTGTTAGAACCTAAGAATGCCAACCATCTCTTACCCGATCAATACAATAAAGTTGTGAAAAAGCTCACACAATTTGAGCCAGCAGATAGACCTTCCAGTATGGGGGAGGTTCTGAAAATGTTACGGGATTTAATCAAAATTAATCAAATCCATTTCGATTTTGAGGTATTCTTTGAACAAGATACCAACGAATTAACCGGGATTGTGGAGCAAAAAGGGGATAATAAGATTGATCAGAGATATGCAAACTCATCGGAAACACAATCTTCCAATACGGAATCTGGAAATGTTCATGTCAAGGAAAACATAGGGTCGGTACAAAATACCCAATTAAGTATGACAGAGGATCCTTCCAAAAAACAGATTCCCGAACGGTATGAAAATACAATTCCCGGGGAAAATAAAATGGATGTTCCTGTACAAGATAAAAAAGATTTTCCTCCGCCATCATCTAAAACACCTGACCCTATTCCTGTACAAGATAAACAAAAAATTTCAAAAAGTAATGAAAAATCAGATAAAAACCAAGAAAAATCAGAAGATAAAGATGATTTTGTTGATAAATCATTATCAAAAGCTGATGAAGAAGAAATAGAGAGTCAGCAGAAACTACAGAAAAAAAAAGAATTAGAAAATAATGAAAAACTAGAGGATGAAAATGATAATGATAGCACTAAGCCTTACAAGAGGCCCGCGCCCATTTAATCTCTATTTTCTTATTTGATCAAGCGGGGTTCCAAATATTCTATTAATTTTTCCGGCGTGATATCTAAAAGTTTTAACTCAAGGCGTCTTCCTTTTTCCTCTTTAGATGGATTGACATAATCCCCTCTCACCACCTTTAAATCCCGCAACTGTCTAATATATTTTCGGAAACTCATTTTCACATGTGCCCTTTTTTCCATCTCCTCGCATATCATTTGATAGTGCTCATATGCTTCATCAACCATTACATAAGGATCATCTATATTATCTAAAGCCCGTGCAATGGCCAAGAGGGAGATCTTTTCGTGTTCCTTTAAATTATCAACAACAGACTGCCGGAATGTTGAACTAATTGTCTGTCTTGACTGTAAAATCATTTCAGATGTAATTTGCCCTAAACTGTGCTGATCTGCTCTTGTTCCACATGCCCGCATGATGTCCACTCCATTTCTCATATTTTTGGTCTCATCTACAATATCGGCAATCAGTTGAAGTTCTTCATCCTCCAAGACACCTTCCCGAAAAGCTAATTTCCGGCGATAATTAAGAATCTCGAATGCCTCTTTTCGATTGTAGGGGGTAAATTTAATTTTATGTTGGATCCTACTTGCAATTTTTTCATCTTCCACCCGGTACCAATCATATTCGCGGGAAATAAGAATTAAAGAAAATCTCGCATTTTTTTCTCCAAACCCAATTGAAGCATTGACAAATGACATGATATCCTCTTGGGGTAAATTTTGGACTTCATCGAGTATAATCAAGACATACTTTTCGGCCTTTTTCAAGTGCATTAAAACCTGTTCAAGTATCTCGTTGTCTGAATAACCGTGCCCGGTACTGTATTTAAGAAGTTTTTTTGTAATATCGCGCAATATTGAGGATTTTGTTCTATGTTGCAAACAATCGTAATATTCGATAAATAGGTCATTATTATTTTTTAGGGCTGCCCGTTTCAGTTGACCTCCGAAAAACTTCGAGGTGACGGTCTTTCCGATACCACCTTTTCCAACAATAAGCGTATTCACTGAAAACGGATCTTTTGAAGTAATAATTGGGCGATGAATCGACAATAATTCTTTGATTTCATCATCGCGGCAAAGTAATTTTTGGTCCTCGCTGGGAACCCATGCTTGAGCCAGTGTTTTTTGTCCGTCTTCCCGGAACACAGATTCCGTTCGGAGTATCTTATCTATTTCATCAACATCCATTTTTTTCTCTATTATTACTAGAGAAATTCAATTTAAGAATTTTTTGAAAGCGTCCCTTAATAAGTGCGAAATTTTTGAGAAAAACCACACAATTTCTTAGATTTATAGATCCTAAAGGGATGGGGACTTCTTTCGTATTTCGTTAAATCTGGTGAATGTAAGAAAAATGATAGGAAAAAAGGATGCTGATTTATCCCATAAATTAAATCCTTGGGAACTTATTTTCTATTCTTTAGATGACTGATACCATTTAAGGTAATCATTTTGCCGTCTTTTTTTATCTTTCTCTTCGTATTGTGAATCTCTAATTTTACTCCATTCGTGATCGTGTTCGCTTGGAGAGAGCGAAAGACCACATGTCTCGCATACTTTCCGTTTCATACGAGTTTTCATATAACCACCACATTCTGGACATCTTGCCATTAACCACACAACCTAAAGGTTTTAATTTAATGCGTGAACATCGCCTTAAATTCTTTGCCTTCATTTTATTATAAGCGATACAGTAAAAAATTATTTGGTTTTTTAATCATTTTTTTTCAATTTTTGAGTAAAATCCTTAATCAGCAAATCCATAGTACTCTTAGGGGGTTAAACTTTAATTTAGGGTCTGTCCCAGAGTTTTATACCTTTTTCTTTGCAACATCTGCGAACTAACGGCACATTATCAGTTTCAAACCCATCTACTCCCGCATCTAAATATTCATAAATCAAATCTTTATCATCAGGTACGCGCGGGCAAAACTTAATTCCATGTTTATGGGCATACTCCAATCTCTTTACTGGCATATATCGATAATGGGTCATCCCTCCCCATATATTATGTTTCTCTAATCTCCGAATGATCCATTTTCCAATAAAAGATCCCAATGACATAGCCTGAAATCCAAAAGCCAACCCCTTATTTCCAGAATGATCATAAAGGGGAATATCGAACTTTTTAGCTCTTTTTTTCATCTTTCTCACCAAGAGCCAATTGAAACTGGTCACAACCACGGGCCCTAAAAGGTCATCATAGGGTATATTCGCGGCCTCAATATCTTCAAACAACCTCTTTCCGCAATTTGCTTTTAATTCTAACTGTGCTCCGACTTTTCGCTTTTTCATCCACCTAAGAAGCTCGGGGAGTGAAAGTATTTTTGCATTATTTTCAAACTCTACGGCGTGTAAATATTCCAGTGTGTGATTCTTTACCTTTCCGCTTGGTCTTTCATCAAATTCTTTTCTCGCAGGCAATTTCTTGGCATAGGAAAGGATATGATCAATGGAAGAATTATGAATGAGGACGATTTCATCATCATCGGTGGGTCGCAAATCGCATTCAACCACATTGGCGCCCTCTTTATAGGATTGCTCAAAGGCGGGAATTGAATTCTCCAATAAACCTTCTTTGAAGGCACCCCGATGACTATCAATCACAAAATTATCTTCATTATTCAACATATGCTAATAAAGAACACTTTGAAAAAAAGCCCCTCGTTTCTCCAAAAACAATAGAATGTTTTTCATATCATGCTTCATACAAGTATGATATCGATCATCAATCCCATTACCATTGAAAAATTTTTCATTACAGGTGAGTGAATTATGAAAAAAAGTGTAGTAGAATTGACCCGTGAGTTAATAAAGATCCCTTCTGAAAACGGAATCCAAGGCGAGGATAATGTATTGGAATATATCTTAAGCCTCATAAAAGGAAAGTATGATTGTAAAATATATAAAAGACAAGTTTCTGAAGGAAGGACCAATGCCATGATCGTGTTTGAACCTTCCTCCAAGGCGAAATTGCTACTTTTCTCAGGACATATGGACACGGTACCCGGATATGAGGAAAATAACACTGACAATCCCATCATAAAAGATGGAAAATTATTTGGCAGGGGCACATCGGATATGAAAGGGGCTGATGCATGTTTCCTAAAAGCCGTGTTGGATCTTATCGAAGAACATGGGATTGATGGTTTGGGGGATGAAAAAGGTTTAGCCATTGCCCTCACCGTGGATGAAGAAACCGGGTGCACCGGGATTCGTTATTTAGATACTCCATCTATGCAACAAGTGTTGAAACGTTGTAAAATTTGTATCTTGGGGGAGCCTACTAATATATGGCCCGTGTATGGCCATAAAGGTATTGTATGGTATGATGTAGAAATTACAGGGACTGCTTGCCATGCCAGCGTCCCCCATTTAGGGGAGAATGCGATCTATAAGGCATCGAATTTTATAGAAAAGATACAAGATTATGCAAGAGAACTTAAATCCATAGATTCTCCCATCGGCAGCCCCTCGATTAATGTGGGTACTATAAATGGCGGAGAGGCCACCAATATAGTACCCAATAGGTGTAAAATATCGGTTGATCGCAGATTTGTCTCCGGCGAAGATCCCGAACATGACAAAAAACATATCTTACATTTTCTCAAATCCGTTGACCCCAAAGCCAAACTGAAATCTCACAATGTGGGTTATCCTTATCTCCTTCCTAATGGCCAGAATAATTTATATTTCAAGATGGTCTCAAATATTTGTCTTGAAAGCAATATCACCAGAAATAGATGTATTTTAGAGGGCTATACGGAAGCCGATCTCTATTATCGAAAATATAAGGTCCCTACCATAATATTGGGCCCAGGGAGTATCGAACAAGCCCATAAGACCCCCGAATTTGTGGAACTTGCCCAACTAGAAAAAGCGTATTATATTTACAAGAAAATAATCCAACATTTTTTACATTAAGTGGTTTTGTGGTTATAAACTAAAATCTTTTTTTTTAACAAGTCTAAGTTATTTTATGAACAAACAGAGATTAACCAAAACTAAGATTTTTTTGGGCCTCTTCGTTGTATCGATATTCTTATGCAATTTATTGAGTGATAATCTGCTTCAATCAAATCTTCGTTTTATGGAAGACCGTGAAAATCCCCTTGATGAAAATCATATAGAAATAGAGAAAAAAGCAAAAGGAATTAATTCCTTTGAAACACCTAAATATTCTTCTGGATATCCACAATTTGAAACTGCATTAACAACGGATAACTTTTACATATCACCGAAAAATATGGACGGGGTGAAAGACTCTCTTAATATTTCATTTGAGGTTGATAGGGACGCATACTTCAACTTATCAATTGAGGAAGGATCAAAGATGATTCAATATGACAGCAGCCAATGTCGAATAGTCGGAAATGCCTCTAAGCTGTATCTTTTCACACTCGATAGGATCAATAATGAATATGATGATAATTGTATGAGATATAGGACAAGCGAGGATCAAGGAGGCAGCTGGTCGGAACCAATTGAAATATCCCAATTGAGCCATAAAGAGGGAGTATGGGACAGGGCATATTATGATTTCAAAGTTATTCAGAATAAATCTGATAATAGTTTTCTTATAGGATATATCTATGAATATAGCAATTTTTATAGTTTTAGAATGAAAAAATCTGACAATCTGGATGATTGGACTGATGTAACCACCCTCTATTCTGGAGAAGATGATTATAAAAAATGCCTTGGAGATATTGCTTTTTCAAACGATTCCAGCCAATTATATGCATTGACCACAACCTATGATTCATTCGGTGGTTGCTGGTTTCATCAATCGGATGATGGTGGTGAAACTTGGACAAAACAAAATATCTATTCCAGCGGAACATATTTATATTCTCCTTCAATCAGTGTTTCGCCCAACAATACAATTACATGTGTTTGGTATGATTCAAACAATGATTATTATAAGGCTAGAATCTCAGATGACAATGGAACCACGTGGAGAGATTTTGCTTTTTCATTGGATGAGTCAAGAGGAATAGGTGAGCTCGATATCAATAAGGCACTCTCCTCTAATTTTGCAATGGAGTATGTATCCGACAATCTCTTGAAGGCAGTGATTGCGTGTAATTATACCAAAATTATGACGGTATATTCTGAGGATAATGGGGAAAATTGGAACAATCTCACTCTATACAAGGATTTTGGGTCTTCTTCCCTCTATTCGCTCGATTACGAAATCTTAAGTGATGGAAATGAAACATTAACTTATAATGGGGATATGAGCGGGAATATCCTTAGTCATAGTTCATTCGAAAATTCTCATAGCGGTGGATCCGCCTATTTCGTGAGGAAAAGAAAGGTTTTTGATTTGTATAATCAATCGATCCAAGGAAATAAAATTAAACACATTGAATGGGATGGAAAAGATAAAAATGGGATTCTCTGTCGTGATGGACCGTATTTGGCAAAATTACATATGAAAGATCAAAATACGGGAACGCTTAATCCAAATCCGAGTACTTCGAAATTTAAAATTGACGATAATCTTGATGATCCGGTTGTGTCTCAGGAAAATATTTACTTTTCCCCCACACAATCACCTGGGATAAAAGATTCAACCTCTCTTACTTTTGAAACCAACGAAGATGTGGATTATGAAGTCTTTATCGATAATGCTGATGGCTATTATCAAAGTTCCGAGTACAAAGGAACAAATGACCTTGCAACCGATTTTCATGCAGATCTTGCCATGGATGACAATGAAAGACTGTGGTGTGTGTTCACCAGTTATAGAGAAAATGATAGGGACATTTTTTTGAAATTTTCCGATGATTATGGGAGGAATTTCGGAACTGCCAGGGAATTGGTGGTGGATCCCTCGTTCTCAGATGACACTGCCGCAATTGCCACCTATAAGGATGAAATTTATATTGTTTTTGCAAGGTTACATCCCAATGAGATCCATAACACTAATTCCTATGACATTTACTTTATGAAAAGTGTGGATGGAGGATTTACTTTTTCAAATCCCATAAACATTACCGATAGTACATTTCGGGCTGGTTCAAGTGCGGTTGATTTTGTTTGCCCGGATATATTGGTCACTAATAATGGATCCATTATTGTTGGATATACGATCGTTCCTTGGGGGGCAGCTGGCCTCGAGAGATCCTGGGAGGTCAAAAAATCAATTGACAGTGGCGATTCTTGGTGTCCTCCTATTACTATCGATGCTTATTCTTCTCATATGTCTGAGTTTTGTCCATTAAGTCTTAGCTATAATCAAAATACAGAAACCATCATTATGGCTGGCGGGGAATATCCAGATAGTGGAGAGGGATATCTTTCTTTATATAATTCTACGGATTTTGGATTAAATTGGGATCATATTAAGTCTTTTCCAACAAGTCACAGGATTATAGGGACAAGCCTCGAATTAACCAAAGAGGGGGATTTCGAATTGATATATGTGACCCATTATTATGAGGATGACTATCGCTTCACTAAAAAGATAAGCGATGATAACGGGAACACATGGACAAATCTTCCATATTCCTTAAAAGAAATAAATATAATTAGTAATGTGGGAAGTCCAGGCGTTTATTGTGAATTGAGAGGGGGTTCAAGTCCCCGTGGAGACATATTTTATTCATATACCGCAATCGAGGAAGAAAATACAGATGTAATTGTAATACCCAATTTACTAACTATGTACCACCAACAAGGGATTGCTCTTTCTAATATTCCGAAACAAATAAGTTGGGATGGAATGAATCATTTTCAATCATATCTGTCCAATGATTACAATATAAGCCTCGTTATTACGGATAAAGCGGGAAACATGAAATTTTTTATGTACAATTGCACTTTAGATGATGAAATCCCAGATAATCTGGAATATGATGTGGATTTTTCAAGCTTAGATACCGAATTTGAGCAGGAAATTAGTTGCAGAAACTTGTCCATTATCGATTATAATGTAGATTTGTATTACCGTTTTGACCCTAATGAGGATTGGAATGTTATTGAAGCATTATATAATGGATCACATTTCAACGCGGTTATTCCATCTACATCAGAAAATGACGTGTATTTTTACTTTAATGCCACGGATAAAGCTGGTAACTCCCATAACTTAGATCCAAAATATTATTATAGTCCAGCTATTGGTTATACAATAGAAAACAGAGCGGAGTTAAAATCATCTCGCAAAGACAAACTAAATGAAATTTCAAATAAGAAAAAAGTAAA
>CAZEPC010000096.1:0-13418 GCA_964513765.1 uncultured archaeon | reverse complement strand
GCCCCTGTTTCTCCCCCCGTATTGCACTTGGTACACATAGAATTCCACGCCAATTGTAAATTCGGGTTCTTGGAATATTTGGTTTTGAATGACTTGACGGAAGAGATTGGTTTTATGGGAGGCATCGTCCCCCAAAATCAAGGCTTTGAAAAGAAAATATGATTGGTCAAAATCCTCTAAGGACTCATACTCCCCCAAATCTACATAATCCCTGGTCGCATGTGCCAATTCCCCGGCACCAGATTCAAGAGTGGCTTCTTGCCTGATTTCATAACTTAACTGGGGAAGAGGATAATTGACGGGTCCTACGGTTGATTGGCCGATTGGTTGGTTTTGGGCATTCAAATATGAACTAAAAACTTCCTTAAGCATGCTGTGGAGTATTTCGTAATTTTTCCCAAAAGCCCGTTCGTTGGCCTTTGCCATCATGGATTTCCGCTTTCGGAGATCTTCATATTCATCCGCAGATTCATCCTTAAATTTCCTTTTTCGGAAACTCAATTGATTTCCAGAAGCATCTTCATCATGAGCAAGGGGGATAGAGATATTTTGAAAATAATTGTGAACCGGGGATTTCACATCCAGTGCTTTTATGATGTATTTAATGGAAGGAATGGTTTCTAAAACAAGTTCTGAAATATTGGAGTTAAATTTAATCCCATAAAGCATTGAAGTAATATCCTTCATGTAATCCGGTTTTGTGTAAACTGGAATTAGGGGGCGCTTGATATTCTTAGCCGAAAGCCAAGAGAAGATTTGTTTGATAAATACAGATGAGTTCGATTCATCGGTACATAGGACAATAAAAATATCCGCATTCTCCAAGACTTTCTTAAGATACGCAAGGAAACTCACGGGATCCTCGTTGGCCATAAAGGGATAATCGCCTCCAAACTCATCCAAGAATTCCTCTCGCACCGAATGAATGGTTTTAACCTCGCCAACAAAGGATTGTTTTTTAAGAGCATTTGTTAAGTCCGATACCTTTAGACGAACATAATCTTCTCCCGCATAAATTATAAATAAATTAACCATATGATTTTAACCCCCTCTGTTATTCTATTTTTTGTGAAAAACTCATACTCTTGGTATTCTCTGGGGATATCTCCTTTATTTGATATCTTGAAATTTTCTCATGCAATCAAGCAATCAAGTTGCTGAAGGACATCCCATTAATTTAAGTCAAACCAACAATATAAGCATAAGTGAAAAGTACATTGAATAATTATAAAAAAATAGAAAAATATAGTTGAAGTATGCAAATTAAAAAAATTGAGGAATTGGAAAACACCAAATGGCTGTCGTTAAAATCCGCCACTTACATAAATAAAAACGGCAATCAGAGCCAATGGGAATTTGTGAGTCGAAAGGGAAACCAACAAGTGGTTACGGCAATTTGCAGATCAACCAAAACCCAAAAATATCTTCTTATTTCCCAATTCCGGGTTCCGATGAGAAAAAAAGTCATAGAATTCCCAGCGGGCCTCATAGATGAAGGTGAAACTGTAGAAGACGCTGCATTAAGAGAGTTAAAGGAAGAAACCGGCTATGAGGGAAAGGTCACCCATACCCATCCATTTGTGTCCAAGAGTGCGGGGCTCTCCAACGAAACCACTGCAATAGTAGAAATAGAAACAGATCAAAATCGAGGAATGACCAACATGGAAGAATCCGAGAAAATCGATTCATTCTGGTTAGGAGTGGATGAATTCTTTGAGAATTTATCAAATGGTAAATTCCGAGAGTACAATATTGACACACAGGTCTACTTTCATTTTTTGGGTCTTAAAAACGCCCAAAATGAATTAAATCAATAAAACAAATAAATAAATTAAGATGATAAAAATGCTACATAAAAAAAAGAATTTTTAGATAATTAATTGATATTTATTTATTCTTAGTTAATATCAAGATCTGGAAGTTTTTTTGCATGTTCTATCCATTTCGTGATTTGCTTCTCCGTGGGGATTTTTCGCAAAACATCAGGATATTCTTCATCCATTTCTTCTAATTTCTTAAGGGTATTTTTTGGGTTTCGACGTCTGAATTCTTTCACGGAATCAATCCCGATCCGATTCAAAGCTTCGCTATATTCTTCACCTACGCCCTTTACACGCATTAAATCAACAATCTCAATCCATTTGTCAATATTCTTTTCGGACAAGCCCGTTTTTTCGGCTAATTCGTCTATTTCATTTTGTTTTACCTTTAATAAATCTTCGGTAGTTTCTATACCGGCTTCTGCAAGCGCTGCTGCGCTCTTAGGACCAATTCCTTCAACTTTTTCGAGTTTTGCCATATAAATCATCTATGAAAATAATATAATGTATTATATTATTGTGTTAGTTACAATTTATAAGAATAACTATAAAAAATTTTAGAAATCTCATTCGGAAGTCTTGAAAAAGTTAAAATGACAGAATGAAAGAGGGATCATAATTCATTTTCAAGCCATGTGAGGATTCGCTCAGTAATAAGCGTTTCTTGACCCCTTAATTCGTGATCGCCCTTTTCGGGAGTAAGTATATAATGTGAGGGTAATTGCAAATCCTTCTGCATTTTCTTAAAGTTATATTGAAATAATACCAGATGGTCGTTTTTGGTGTGAACCAGCCTCACTTTTTCACGAACTTTCTCTTTATCCATTTTTTGAAAGAAAAATTTTGGGGAGAACTTTTCTTCGACCGCCATTTCTTTTTTAAACGACATTTTTACCCGTAACGCTGTTTTATAGAGCCAAGGGAGAGAAAAGGGAATTTTGTTTGAGGAATTATACACAAAATCTTTGAAAGAGTAAAGTGCGCTGATCCCGATGGCGATCTTAATCTTGGGATGGGTAATCCCGTAGCTGAGGCAAATTGTTCCACCCATTGAATGGCCTATACACGCAATTCGCTCCTCATCCACTAATGAATTTTTCGCGAAGAAGTCCACGATTTTATTAAAGTCTGGAAAAATTCCTTCATCATCTCCCAAATACCAATCATCCATTTTTGCTGATTTGTAAAGGGATCTACTTTCCCCGTGTCCTCTTGCATCTACTGCCAGCACAATATATCCTTTAAGCGCAATGGGGAATGCATATTCATACATCTTTTCTTTTTTGGCCGTGAATCCATGGTGAAGAATAACCCCTGGATATTGTTTCTTTTTTGAATCAGCTACATTCTTTCCTTTTATTATTACTCCCTTCAAGGAGATTTCTTCATCTATTTTTATCTTCACAGATGTTATTTGAAGATTAAGGGAATCTACATCCTCAAGCTTAAGCAAATTTTGCCAATTCCCATCGTTTGTTTTTACAAATAGTTCCACAAAAAGGACAAATTGGATAATATAGAGAGAAAAGAGAATTATTGTCATCCAATAATTAATTACCTGTATTTTAGATTGAATATAGGCATGGAAAGCCACGAAACCCAAAAAAAGAGCCATTTGGAACAGAATATATCGAAGATTCATCTTTTTCTATAGAAATATTTGTTTTTTAGGTATTTGAGATTTTTGAAATACCCCCTTATCCTTAAAGGGTTAAAAAGAAGATCTGAAAAATTAGGATTATAAAATGGAGGATAAAAAAAGGAGGAAACTACAGAATATGAACTCAATTATTCCTTGATGACTACCGTTTGGGCAAGTCTTTGGGTCAATCGAATTTCTTCCCTATTGTTTTCCTCATCTTCATCTTCATTCATAATCCATCCCAGGATTAAATCAATAGGGAGGAATAAAACTTTCCCAAAACTATGGATAATTGCTTGTCGGCCATCGATAGGCTCTAAGGTTTTTGCATCAACCGTTCTGATATTCATTGCCTTTTTCCCAAATGTTTGGCCACCGCCGTTGTAATGCATTTCCATTAATATGAAATAGGACAATCCCACAAATGTTGAAATGACCCATTCCCCATAGGAGCCCCAAAAGATTAATCCACCAACAATCGATAAGATTAATGAATCAATGAGGAATGCCACGAACCTGTCCCCAAAATCGGCATATTCAACCACTTTTCCCGCCCGGGAAGAATGTTTTGGATAGAATCTCTGACCATACACATGTTCAGTATGGTTATTTTGTTTGTATCCTTGGTTATCTCCACCTGAAAGTTCTTTTCGGGATACATCGGACGATTGAGATAGAGATTGGGATTGGGATTGAATTTTCTCAGTTTTAACCAGCACTGTTTGTGCCGAGCCGTTGTGATCATACACTTGCGTCTGATAAATCTTTTCTTGTTCCTTCTCTGCTTCTTCATTTCGTTCAAATCTGTTCCCACAATTAGGACAGAAAACTGCTTCTTCAATTCGTTTTAAACCGCAAACCGGACAATATTTTTTAGCCATCTTGTTAAACACCATTATAAAGTTTTTTTCTAATTATTACAAATAACAATATGTACTAAAAAAAACTCGAGACCAATTTTTATCACAAAAAATCACCCATTCACAATCAAATAGCAAACTCATTTTAAAGCGAAAAATATTACTTTTAGAACACATTTATACATATTGGAACGGTTAGGAAATAGATGAATGATCAGAAAATTAGGTTCATAAGGGAATATAGGAAATTACACCGCAGCATACATAAGCAAATCCGCAAAGAAAAAAAATATAAAATAAAACCATCCCAATTAATCCCTTCTTTGGCTAAAAAATTGGGAAAAGAGAACATCGACGAAGAATTTTTCTTGGTAAACTCAATTCACGATACACTCATCCGCAGCCTCGCATATTTCATATTTACAGATCACCAAGAAACCCCAGCTTTTGATCAATATCAAGGATTATTTTCAAATCAGGAGAAGGGATATGTGTTAGATATTCCCACCACGATATACAATAAGAAGGATAATCAGGCCCAAATCTTTATTCCCAAAGAGAGAATTCGTGAAATATATCAAAAATTAGTAAAGGGTAGAAAATTTGGCTTGAAGAGAGGGGACATAACTCCAGAAATCTTACATAGAGCATATGAAGCATGTTTGATCGAAGGACAACAAGATCTGCAAAAGGGAGTTTTTTATAGCCCAAAATATGAGGTTCGGTTCATAATTCTTCTCGGAATATTTCGACGTTTTCAAAATGAGCAAACCAAACCAAGCGAAGGTAAATTAGAGTCCTCAAGGGAGAGTGGAATCGGAAAATTATTCCAATATCTCCATGGAATAATCACTAAAGAAACCCCCAAAACTCAAGCCGATACCAAAGAACAGCGAAATCAATCATTTTCACCAGAAATTAAGGAGAACAATGATTTGGTAAAGTCCTTTTTGACCACACTTGAAGGGATGAGATTCTTGGATCCCGCTTGCGGAACGGGCATGTTTTTAGTCGAATTACTCGGTTTTCTAATCAGTCTCGGAAGATATAGCCTCTCAAAAAAAAGCCAGCTGGACCATTATTTTAAAAATTTTCCCGAATTAATCGGAATAGATGTCAATCCCACCTCTATCGAAGTACTTAAGCTAAGGCTACGGGGGGTCATTACCCAGAATACCAAATCAAGGAAATATCAACAATTGATAAAAGAGAAAATCACCCTCCTCAGCTCCGATTACCTTATTGCACATCAAACTTTAAGAACGACTCTCAATCTGGGAGATCAAGGAATCGATATCGTGGTAGGAAACCCGCCCTATTTACGGAATCGCGACATATTCGATCCATACCGGGCGGGAAAATTAGCCAATACAAAATACCGGCAATCGGTGAGAAATAGTCTTTCCGAAATCCCTTGTTTAAGGAAATACGGAAATAAAAGGTTGGACTATTCGTTATATTTTTTACTTCATTCATATTGGGATTTGAAACCCAATGGCTTAGTATGTTTTATCATGTCAAATTCTTGGATGAATGTGAAATACGGTTATGACATTCAAGAATTTCTGGTTGAACGGGCTTATATCCCCTTTGTGTTTGAGTCCCGGAAACGTTCTTTTAAAAATGCCCAGATAAATACAATCAATATATTCCTTCAAAAGGCAGAAAAGCTGGATTTTAATTACGAGGATATGGGTTTAAAAAAATTGAAAGGAGGCAGAGATCGATTTGGATTCGTGAAATTGAATAAGGATTACAAAACCTCCTTAAAATCAATGCCACGCTGGCTACCGGAATTATCTCAAAATATCAATCAAAAAACCGAGATATCTGACCTTAAAAAGGAAGAAAAAGCGGATATTCTTTTAAACCATTTCCAATCCATCAGATATCTGGGAGTCTCCCGGCAGCGATTAGAAAATTTTCGGAAAAAAAATTGGGGGAATTATTTCTTTAATGCACCATCCTTTTATTTTAAGCTGTTAAATCAACTCGGAGATAAAGTGGTGTATTTAAAAGAGGTCGCTAAGATACGCCGGGGAATGACCACCAATTGTAATAAATACTTTATTCTCACTCGGATACCCGGTAAAGAAAATTTGTATGAGAATGGATACGGGGACCAATTCCCGCTGGAGAGTGAATCCCTTATGCCCTTTCTGAAGACCCCAAAACAAATGGAAAAGCCTCGAATTGAGGACAATAACTTCACAACCTATTTATTCTATACCGGAAAGGCAAAAGGCCAGCTGAAAAAGGAGGGACTGCAAAAGACTTTGAACTATGTGAAGTACGGGGAGCATAAACAGATTAAGGTCAGAAGGGGATCTATGAAAGGAAAGAAGGTGGAAGGAGTGATTGAATTAGCCTCATTTCAAAAGAAATTTGAACGATCTCCCGATTCATGGTACTGTCTTCAAAACAACAGATTGGAAATGGAGAAGGGGGAAAAAGGAATTCTCATACAGAAAATTTTTAATTCAAATTACAAACTGGGGTTCTTTTCGGATGCACTAATGCCGAACAACACATTCTATTTTATTCGAATTCGAAAGAAGTTTTCTGAAGATTCGGAGATTATATTGGCCTTACTTATGAGTAGCCTAACCATGCTTTGCATTGAGCTGGAAGGGAGAACCAATTTTGGAGGAGGGGCGTTGGATACCGCCACTTTTGACATAAAAAACATCATACTCCCCAGACCCTCCATATTTGAAACACAAGAAAAAAATAAACTAAAAAAAGCCGCCCAGAGGCTCTATTCAACTAAATTCGGAGATCTTGAAAAAGAAATTGGGAAAGAGGCACGAAAAGACATAGATTCCTTGATTTTTGCAAAAATTAACGGTCAAAAAAAATGGAATAATGAAGAGTTTTACGGGGCGTTGAAGAATATTCAGAAAAGTAGAACAGAGAAAAGGAAATTCAGATAAACTCTAAAAAAACAAAAAGAAAAAATGGATAAAATTAAAGCCTAAGATTTATATCCATATCCTTCTGATCTTTGACAAAGATTTTGACCCTTTCAACAATTTCTTTCATTTTTTGATGAAATGAATCAATCTCCTTGTCATAAGATTCGATAAGGGCCTCTTGGTCTTCAAACTTGTTAAGATAACGCTTCCGCAATTTTTTTTCCGCCCGACTTCCGCCCAATACCTCGAGGTTTTGCCGGATCCTGTCGTGCTCTTTTGAGATTTCTTGCTTTTTTGACTTCAGCCGTTCAATTTTCCCTTTCAGCTCTTCCGTTTGCTCCTTGTATTGGAGAAGCGTAAGCAAAAAGTTGTGTTCCTTGTCGCTGATCAGATTTTTAGAAAGCCACACATCAATGAGATCCTTGTTCACATGATCAAATCTCGTCCGCTCAGAATATAGCCTTCGTTCGTTTATTTCGTAGGTTTTCTTCTCCTTTCCCGCCAATTGAATTTTAAATCGATAGTTCGCATCCGTTTTTTCGTGGAAATCGGGGCTGTCGTATAATTTATATCCATACGATTTTGGATGTTCAAGCAAGAGTGTTTTGGGTTCATCGGAAATGTTCTTGATAAAATATGTCGTCTTTTTGGTTTTATAGTATTTTTGCCATACCTCGTTATCTATGGATATTTCATGATTCGTTTCACGTGTTTCTTTCGTATCTTTGGAGATTTCAATCCCTTGATGCACGGCAAAGGGGATCCAATGGGTTTTATCTTTATCTAAATAGGGTATTACCGCCTCCCCTTCGAATATATTATTTCTAAAGATAGATACTGGACCCGAAACCAATTCATAATCCGTGGTGTTATGAAACTCCAAAGTGGCCATAGGAAAATCTTTATGGGCGTTTTGATTATAAACATAAATGAGATGAGCCTCTGCCTCAGCTTGAATGATCGGAATCAATGAAGATTGATTTCTTTTCACCTTTACCGGAGTCGGAATTACATACTGGAATCCTGGACCTTCTAATTTATTTGATTCTGCAATCTTTTTCACAATATCTTTTTGATTGGCGGAGACCTCTCCTCCTTCCATTCCAGAGGCTCTTCTGCCCCCATCCCCTCCGCGGCCCTTTGGTGATGTTTGATGTGCGACCGATTTCTTAGAAACGTTCAAATCATCATCTCTTTTCACCACCGGTCGTTCAATAAATAGCGGGGAGTATGAATCGTATTTAAACGAGATGGGGATTCCTGATACCAAACGTAAATTTACGTTATCCCAATCCTCATCCAATACATTATCAAGGATCGCCCACCCTTGAAACAAGATTTTAAGAGTACCCAAATTATCCGGGTGTTCATCTGCGTTCAATTCTGAGTTGGCTTTCTTTGGATCATCTGCATCATCATTACCTTTAATAAAGATACGATAAGAAGTTTTCCATGCCGGAACCTCCTGTAAAAATGAGATTTGAAACTTGGCGTTTCCCTCACCGTTGAAATAGACAGAAATCGTACGATTTTTCTCTTTTTTGCTTAATCCGATCACATCCAAAAAGAAGTTGAAGTCTTCTTTGGCCTCTGGTTCGAGAATTTCCAAATCTTGAATGTCCTTTACATTATAAGATTTTATCATCCCTTGTGTTCCATTCTTTAAAAGTTTAACCAGCAATTTTTGCTCATCAAGCGTGTCAGCCGGGTTATTCCGAATTGGTTTTTCCGCATCTTGAAGCCCTACCACCACCCCAATTACCTGTTGATCGTAAGTAGAAAAGGATATTTTCATCCCCCGTAATTGAGAAAGCAGGCGATCCATGACATCATCTTCGGGTAATTTGATAATCGAATCCTCCAAGAGCTTTTCGGCATTACTCTGTTCACTTTCATAACTAATTCCCGAAATGGAAAAATTACCCCTAACCTTATTGATAGAGAACGTTTTCAGAAGATCGTTCATATTTTTCGCCAGAAATGAGAGGTTAATTCGGTTAATTTTATTCAAATCAACCTTCCCGTGCTTTTCAAAATAACCCAAACCAGTCTTATAGAGGATAACCTTCTTCAAATCTAAATTCACAGGCTCATTCCGGTCCATTTCACTTACCCCCCTCCGATGAATCTTTGGGAGATTTTCCGGATCCCTTTCCAGACTTTTCTTTTCGCTCTTCTACCTTTTTAAGCCAAGTTTTATCCAGTTTTTTCATTTTTTGGTCAATTTCTTCCATTTTAGCCTTGCTTTGTTGGAGCTTTTCCTTGAGATCTTCGTAGCTGTCTTCTTGAATTTCCATCTTTTGCACATATCTCTCCCTTAATCTTTTATCCGATTCAGATTCTTTCAACGAGGAAAGATTCTTTCTGATTCGCTGTTGTTGAGTAATGATATCTTGCAGTTTTGAGGATAATCGATTGATTTTTGATTGAACGGTGGATTTCACCCCATTCAGTTCGAGTCTATCTTGAAGATATCGATATTCTTCTTTTGAAATTAGCTTTAATTCCATCCAATCCTCCAGATCTGCCATAGATACGGAACCTTTTTGAGTTTGACTGAAATCGAGTTTTCTTTCCTTTAGGGCAAACTTTTTCTTTTCGTTGGGTTCTAAAACAAGGATATAGGCATAACAGCTACTGGATTCATCGTCAGGTTCCTTGGAGTTGTATAATTTGTATCCCCTTGTTTTATTATGTTCTAGTATCAGATTTTTCTTCTCATCCCCCAAATTCTCCAAGGAATACACGGTTGTCTTAGTCCGAAAGAACCGTTTATACACATATGATTCAATCATAATTTCATGCACGGAACGCGTCCGGTTTTTCACCTTTCGATTCACTTCAACCGCTTGATCCACGGCAAAAAGAACTCTGGCATCTGCCCCCGAATCCAAAAAGGGAAGTATTGCTTCTCCGGCGAAGGTTTGATTGATAAACACCGAAATAGGTCCCTTTTCCAAAGTAAAATCTTTGTTTGTAAAGGTAATGGTTTTAATCGGATTAGAATCGTTCATTTTTTCGTTATATATTGAGACCATCTTAGCTTTCGCCTCAAAATTTAGAAGGGGAATAAGAGATGAATTATTTCGCTTGACGTAGACGGGATTTGAGATACGATATTTCATAGCAACACCCTTTCCTCCCTTAGCCTCGCTTCCAACCTCAAAAGCCGAATCATATTCGTCATCCATGTCGTATGCATCACCACTTGTGGCAGGCAGACTTCCCATTGGTGCGGGCGGCTCCGCTGAAGGCATTGCTTCTTCTTCTTCGGCCATCATGTCCATCATTGGTGCTGGACGGGCTCTTTTCCTCGCCATTTTCATTTTAGGTGCAGGCATGGCTTTCGCTTCATCTCTCCGTGTAAAACCACCACCCGGGGCCTTGGTTTTTTCAAGTTGGACCACATTTACACCTAAATCCGTTTCCCTTTCAACCTCAGGCCTCATTTTCCAAGCGGGACTATAACTATCGTAAATAAAAGAAATCGGAAGACCACTAACTAATGTAAGATCTACATTATCCCAATCTTCATCGAGGACATTATCGATGATAGCCCAAGCTTGAATTGTAGCATCTTCACCGAATGCATTCTCATTTGGTGTCTCCCCCGCAGAAACCTTCCCATCATCTTCATTATTTGCAGAAACACTGTCTTTTTTAAGGAAGATGCGATAGGTTGTTTTCCATGCCGGGGTTTCTTGAAGAAAATTAAGTAAATATTCTGATTTCTGTTCTCCATTAAAAAAAAGATTGATGGTTTTGTGCTTTTGTTTATTTTGTCCGGTGATGATCTCCAGGAAAAATTGCAGATCTTTTCTCACTTTGGGGTTTAAAATCTCTAAGCCTGTAATTTCATCCATTTTAATCGTCTTAATAGAGCTATCTTCGCTGTTTGATGCGAGAATGAGGTAATTTTTATCGATTACCGCCTCACCCTCTCCCGCTTCCGGGAAATTTTGCATGCCCAGCACTTTCCCCTCAAATAATTCATTAAAATGGTGAATCTTTACATCAATTCCCCTTAACTGGCCCAATAAAGCGGAAAAGGAGTTTTCTTCAGGAAGATTGATATCCGAATCCTCCAAAAGTTTGCTTTGGTCAGTTTCTTTAGCCTCATATGATACCCCAGAAATGCTCAAATCCCCGGATTCTCTGAGAATTGAAAATGTCTTCAGCAAGTCGTTGATTACGGAATCCTTAAAATTCACTTTGATGCTTTTTGTTTGTGATAGATCGATGATACCCTTTTTCTGAAAGGAGCCGATTCCAGATTTAAAGAGAACCACTTTTTCTAACTTTAACTTATTTGTCCCGTTACTCATTAGGATAACATCTGAATATACACATATAATTCTTTTGATTATTTATTAGAGAAAAAAAAGGATATTAAATACCCATTAAAAGGGTTTATTTACAATCCAGAGGCTTATAGGGAACAAAATGCAAAGATAGTAATATGAGTCTGAAAATTTCCGAACTTCTGATGTTAATATTTGCAATTCTTCTCATCTTTACTTTCTTCTTTAAAGCAATAAAAAAACATTATAAAATACCTTATTTACTTAGCGCCACTACATCTGCGATGATAGGAATCCTATCCCGTAGTATCTTCCTCTCAATTGGTGAAGACAATTATTCAGAGATCTCCAATGTGTTATTTTTTCTATTTTTAAGTATCACCATTGTTTCCTTCTTTTTCTTTGTTCAGAGCTGTACAAGTATAAAGCCCGATGTATTTTGGACCATAATTATAGCATCACTTTTTAGCTCCACCCAAATATTCAATTTCCTCAAACTCTCTAATTTATTAAGCCCAGATTTTATTCAAATAAGCCATATGATCACTATGATATTGTATGGAATTATGGGGATGATTTCCTTTGGATATTTTGGCATTACATTTTACTATAAAACCTACAAATTAACAAAAGAAAAGATGGCCTTAATATTAACACTGGCCACCACCGTTGGCCTAATTACTTATGCCTTGATAATTGTGACTGCGATAATCTACACGGGTGAGATTCCGAGTTCAAGCTTTTTAGGGAGGATCGTCCCAATTCTTTCCATGACCTTTATCGGGATTTTCGCATTAGCCTATATTTTTGATTTAGACTATATTTATCGCCTTCCCTATGATTATTACGTGGTCATGGTTTATTATAAAGATGGTATGCCCATTTTTCAAGCAGATATTCAATCTTCAAAAGGGATAAAAATTAAATCACAATTGGTGTCAGGTTTTCTTTCTGCCATAAATAACCTATTTATAAGTACCCTGATGGCAGAGGGAGATATTGAGCACATTATTTCTAAGGATGCTTCTGTTGTGACCAAGAGTGGCAAATATGTGTCGGTAGTGGTCATTGGGAATAGGGCTACGGCAAAATTAGAAGATGCGGTTGCCAATCTTGTGGATTTGATCGAGAAAAAATACCAGGATAAATTGGAAGCCTCCGAGGCCAACATGGATAAGTTCAACGGAATAGTCGATTTGATTCCCAGATATTTTCCATTTTTCAAAATCATGCAAAATGTTGACAAAAATGAATAAAGAAAATAATAGTAAAGAAACAAAATAACAAAGAAATCAAATAAGAAAGAAAAATAATACCAAATGAATAGGCTTGTCGTCAGAGCTCCCGGTATTTTTCGATTTTATGAGAATATTTTTTTATCAATCCCCGATATCGTTTTTGCGTTTTGAAATCCTCCAATTCCCGGGTATATATTTTCAGATCTTGGAGGATCCTATAGAGAGTATCTGGATCTGGTTGTTTACTTTTAGACATGATCAAGTAGTAAACAAATTTGTGGTTATTTATGTGTAATTTTTAGAGCTTTTAGAAAAATGAATTGAAAATTTTCCAAGTAAGGATTTAAATATTTAGAAGAGATTTGAATTCCATTTTTAAACCATGTTTATTTAAACTCCTTTTCTTGTGAAGAAACATAGATTGCAATATCTATATCGATGGTGGTCCGTGCTACATTATATGCGGGTAGAGCTAATCCACCTATAATGACAATCTTAATCCCAAAATTGTTTCCAACTGATCAAATTTTTTCATAAATCCTACTCGTCAATTTCAATCAACCTGCAAAGATCTTTAAATAAATCTTCCGGTGTCTTTCCTCTTTCAACCAATCTCTTAAATTCCTCTACTTTTTCATTTGC
>CAZEPC010000095.1:10815-13429 GCA_964513765.1 uncultured archaeon | reverse complement strand
TTACCAATTTGTTTTCTTTTTATGTGTCTGATTAAGTTAAGATAACCATTCAAAAGATTTCTGGGGGCGGTTCAAGCGGTAAAAATAATCAAAAAAGGCTGGTGCAAAAAACTTTGGTGTAAAAAGAAATGGGGCCGATTGGGTAGATTATGCGATAGCTTTCCCTATCTTTTCCAAAAAACCGTTAAAATTTTCTTCATCTCGGAGATCCATCAGCCCGTTTTCTTTATATTGTTCTTTTGCGACTGCTTTTATCGTTTCTTTGATTCTTTTCTTTTTTTTCTGGGAAAGTTCTGAACCTGGCCTAAAATCTATACAAGGACAAATAGGTTGGCTAAATAAGGGATTAAGATTCCTTCGCTTCATATATTTATCTATATATTTTTCCTGCGCCTTGTCTCTTTCTTCAATTGCAGTCCCACAACATACAAAAATTCCATAGGGAGTATTGGTCTTTTTCAGATTCTTAAGAAACTTTTTGGCTTTTCTGGCCCACATGAACATCGCAACAGAAGCTCCGATGATAATAAGATCAAATTCGTCCAGATCGGGGATATTTTTCTTCTTTGTTTCATTAAGATCGATTATTATAGTTTCAACCTCCAGATTTGTTAAGTACTGCTCGATATCATCAACTACAAAGCGGGTTGAGCCATACCGGGTGGCATAAGCAATTAATACTCTCTTATTTGACATAAATTAAACCTCTGTATTCCTAGTTATATTTGATCTTGATTGAATTTATATCATTGTGAACCCAAAATTTATCACAAAAAAAATGAAAAAACATCATATCCCTTCTAAGAATAGTAATTTTATCCCAAATATATAAAAAATAACGAGAAATGAATAAAAGGGTCCAGTAAATAAAAAAAATTAATTCTTAGAATCTTATTCCTCATCCTTTTGATCTTTGTATTTCATAATTCTATTGAGTCCTTTCAGAACAGACAAAACAGAACTCATCACGATATCTTCGTGGGCGGTGGAAGCTTTTGCTATATAATTGGTGTCCAAATCCATTAATTCAATAGACGTATGTCCCAATGCCTCCGTTCCACCCGTAACTGCATCAATATTGTAATCTAAGAGCTTGACTCTGCTCATCAATTGGAAACAATTTACAATTGCTTTTACTGATGCATCCACCGGGCCGACACCCACTGCGGAGGCCACCTTTTCCACATAATCGCCGTTATCTCTAATTCTGAGCCTAACTGTGCTTGTAGGTGTTACGGATCCTGTTAGGACAGTGAGCTCTTCAAGTTTGACATATTCTTCCTCTTCTGGGACAGATCCCAATACATCTTTAAGGATTGCTAAGAAATCTTCTTCCATTACCTCATGTCCTTTATCTCCGAAACTCTTAACGTGATCCATGATATCGCTAAATTGCTTTTTGGTGGTTTTGATTCCCAAATCATCGAGTTTTGCGCGAAGTGCATGTCCACCTGTATGTTTCCCCAGCTTTATTGATTGTCTTACAATTGCTTCCATTGTATCGGATCTTTTAATACCTAACAATTCTGGAGTGATAGGTTCGTATGCTCTCGCATTTTTAATCATGGCATGTGCATGAATACCCGACTCGTGGGCAAAAGCATTCTGTCCAATGAGCGGTTGGAGCCTGCCGATTTTGACTTTTCCCCCGCAATAACTCTCAATTAATTTAGCAGTGGGAAATATCCGCTCGGTTTTAATATTCATATCCAATCCGTATAGTGCATAAAATGACATGGCGGTCTCCTCAAAAGAGGCATTTCCTGCCCTTTCTCCAAGCCCGAGGATAGTAGTCTGAGCTTCCGAAGCGCCATTTTCGAATCCAGCTATGGTATTTGCTACTGCTAATCCGAAGTCATTATGACAGTGAGCAGCTATCCGCACATCTTTCGGCAATACATCATAATTCATTTTGATAATATGTCCAAACGCCCTGGGGCTAATCGTTCCCACCGTATCGGGAATATTCACTCTGGTGGCTCCGGCATCTATTGCGGTTTGATTGGCCTTGATTAAAAAGTCAAGATTGGAGCGAGTAGCATCTTCTGCCGAAAATAGTATTTTATCGTAGTGTTTTTTTGCATATGATACATGTTTTGTTATTGATTTTAGTACCTCATCGGGGGTCATATTCAGTTTTGATTTCATATGAAGGGGTGAGGTGGCTATGAAGACATGAATACTATCCAAATCTGCCTCAATAACCCTATCAATATCATTTTTTGTCATTCTCGCTAAACCTAATACTTCTGAATCTAAACCGAGTTTCCCTATTTCCTTACAGGCATTAAAATCTCCTTCTGATGCGATGGGAAATCCTGCTTCAATTACATCAATTCCCAATTCATCTAATGCTTTTGCAATGGACAATTTTTCTTCCAGTGTAAAACTTATTCCCGGGGTTTGTTCTCCGTCCCTGAGCGTGGTGTCAAAGAAGTATGCCTTCTCGGGTAGATCCAAATCTCCCCGTATTTCCTTCATCATTTCCGAAACCATTATTTTATCTGACATATTTTTCATATCCTTTTTTATGTTTTATTCCTATTATTTTCTATTTTTAAGGTTATTTTCACTCTAATTATTTGGTTCTATATGTTTTTTAATTTCTTATTGT
>CAZEPC010000095.1:0-10805 GCA_964513765.1 uncultured archaeon | reverse complement strand
TCATTTCCGAAACCATTATTTTATCTGACATTTTTTTCAAATCCTTTTTTATTTTAATTTCTCTTATTGTTTGTTTTTGAAGTTGTTTTTGCTCTAATTAATTAGTTCTGTGTGTTTTTTACTCCTTATTGTAGTAAGCCTAATTTTCTCTTATTTCTTCTTTATAGCATCCTCTCACTAGTCGTTGTTAAATCCCTTCTGATTTAATAGATAATGAAAAGATGGTAAAAATCCGTTCTTAAATCAGAAGGGTTTTTATAATAAAAGAAGTAATAAGCCTAAGTTTAATAACAATAACAATAAACCTAAAGGAGATAGTAATCTCTGGAGCAATAATGATGAACCAAATTTTTGCATTGCTTTTTGAGATTTCATTTTTAGATCCTTCGAAGTTATTGTTATTATTTCACTAACAAAAAAGCCAACAAAGAAAATAAAGTTTTTGTGATTATATCTAATTATAGATAAAGACATAACAAAAAAAGAGAAGTGTAAAAAAGAAATCGGGATAATTCTGAAAGGAGATTAATTGGTTAATGAAGAAAATGTTATAGTTTTGAGGACGAATGTCCGATGATGAATTATAGTTACACCGAGACCAATATCTCCCAGAAAAAATATTCCTTTCTATATTTAGGGTGGGGAGGCTTCAATTGAGCAAACTCATTGCCTCATTAAGGGTGTTGTTTGCCTCCGTAAATTTAGTTTTCATAATTTGTTCATAGGCTTGTTGCTCGAAGTCTTTAAGACTTTCCCTAAGCTGATTGCTTAAGCTCTGGTTTATCTTGGCTGCTTCGATTCTGGCAAATCTCTGAATGTCATTCCGGCCTTCAATAATTGCAGTCGCTCTATGCGTGTGGATTGGTCCTTCCTCGTCCCAAAGGACAACATACCAATGCTTATCCTCCACATTTCCGTGCCAACGGGAATTATAGGACCAAAACCAGATGTCATATGCACCTAAAAACCACGAGAGCACCATTTGCCTGCGGATCATGTAATAATCGTTATCTCTTTCCATTCCAGAGATAATAACCCTTACCGGTTTTTCTTCCTTAGTGACATCATAAGCCAATCGGATTTTTTCCTCCAAATCCCGATCGGATCCATAAGGATCAATTGTAAACATGTCATAGGCGCCCGAGAAGGCAGCATAAAGTTCTTTTTTATGTTCCACAACCGATACCAAGGATTCAGGGTCTTGAAGTTTTATTGCATCGTACATTGTTTGGAGGACCGAAAGCCATTCTTCCGTATGGGGTTCATCCGCCAAGCACCATTCAATAGGGGATACCAGATATTCCTTCCCTTTAAAATACTGGACAGTTTGATTTACGTAGCGCATTAGTTGTTTTTCGAATCTTTGATAACCTTCCTCCTCGGCTGGGGGTGTTATAATCCGGTAACTGGACATTTCAAAATCTATATTTAACCAATCGGGAGGGGAACGGGTGGGGTCAAATTGTACTACAATTTCCAACCCTCTTGCACTAAGATTCTGGAAGAAGTCCTCGTAAAATTGGTATGCATCCCAATCAAAAGGGGTTTCTGAGTCATTTTCCATCACGCGGTTCCATGTTACATCAATTAATACCCTATCTACCATCAAGGCTAAATCGTCCATTACCTTTGAATCATTTGCAACGGCGTTGTGATTATAGACGTAAGTTCCGATTTTTCCCTCTCTGGGTTCATTTTCAAATATGTCCGGAGTAAACCGAGGCGTTTTCGGCTTAACGGAAAAATACAGGGAGATTCCAACATTCAAAATTGTTCCCATTATGATTATTACCCCCAATATCCTCCTCCAATTGAGCCCGCCGAACTTATTTTTGGATGAATTATTTGCTCGCTTTTTCATAGATAAAAACCTCCTAACACTAAACCTAAGAAAATTAAGATGAGAATTAAGTACAAAAAGCCGTGAATTATTCTATCTTTTCCCGTCTTTTGATACACTGCGAGATTCACAAACGAAAAACAATAATTAAATAATCCCAGCAAAACACCGATTAAAATAATGATTTCCCCTGCAGAATCTATATCGTGAAGAAACTCCTCGCCAGTGGCGATATATGCCAATGATATATTAAAAAAGATTAATAGCGGTGTAAAACTAATACCTGTTAAAAGAAATACCTTCTTTTCAAATCTTTCGGTATCTGATTCGGTTCCCCATTCCTTTTTACTTATTTTAGCAAAAATACAGGAGGGAAAAAACCAAAACCCTAAATAAAGATAAAGAGAAACGAAGGGGATGGCCCATTCAATGGGACATTTGAAAAATCCAAAGAATAACACAGGGTCATCAATAACTGCATGGAGATAAAAAGATGAAAAATCTCCCAAGATAAAAAATAACGCCACACACGCTATAGGGATGATGGCTAAGAGTGGAACGAGAAAGATCCATTCATTCTTCATCTTATCTGATATGTTTTCATCCTCAAAGAAGTTCTTTATTCGTTTTTTCGTGGGGATGAACCTAGTAGCAACTAAACGCATGATCGAGTGATTTTCGTTATTACTCATAATAAAAGGTTTTAATTTTGAGTAAATTAAATGTTAAGTATGAAAATAACATTTGTCGGTGCTGGGTCCGTTGTTTTTACCCAAAATTTACTTAAAGATATTTTAAGTTTTCCTGATTTACGTAAGAACACTACAATTTGTCTGGAGGATATAGATGAAGATCGATTGGGCTTGATTTACGATTATTTTATGAAATATAAGGAAGATAATCCCCAATTGTTGAAAAATGTAGAATTTGAGAAAACGCTCGACCAAAGAGAGGCGATTTCCAGTGCCCGATATATCATAAGTGCTATACAAGCGGGTGGATTAGATGCCTATAAAGCGGATATGGAAATTCCCTTTAAGTACGGGGTGAGGCAAGTGGTTGGCGATACCCTTGGGCCAGGTGGAGTATTTAGATTTCTACGAACCGTGAAAGCTTTCGATAGTATAATTAAAGATATTAAAGAGGTTGGGGAGCATGGCGAGGATGGAAGTAAACCCTTGTTTATGAACTATACCAATCCTATGGCTATGAATACTTGGTATTGCAATTCTATTTATCCCGATTCCACCGTTGGATTATGCCATGGTGTTCAAGGGACCGCTAATTTGTTGAAAAGGTGGGTCGGAGCCGTGATGCCAGGTGAGTTCTCCTTTAAATGTGCCGGAATAAATCATATGGCTTGGTTTTTGAATTTGTGGTATAAAGATTACGAGGAAGATCCAGACTTGGAGGGTCCTTGGAATGATGCATACCCCGTACTTAAAAAACATTTAGAGGAAGAACCCGATATGATCGGTGATGAAAAAGTTCGGGTGGATATGTTTAAGGCAACCGGCTATTTCATGACCGAATCTCCTGGACACTTGGCAGAATATTTACCGTATTATTTGAAACGTGAGGATTTGATCAATAAGTTTAAGGGGCCCGGGAGTGGGTTTGGATCCCTCGAACAAGCGAATTATTACAAGTCAAATGTGGAACGGCTGGAAACCTATAAGGAGAAATTGGACGAAATGAGGGAGGCAGAAAATATCAAGTTCAAGAAAAAATCCAGCTCAGAGTATTGCTCTCATATAATAAATGCAATAGAAACTGGGAAGCCTTTTTTATTCAACGGGAATGTGATTAACAAAGATGGGGGTTTAATTACCAACCTTCCAAATGGTTGCTGTGTGGAGGTTCCCACAACAGCTGATCATCAAGGTCTTCATCCTCAAGGAGGAATTGCTCTACCGCCGGTTTGCCAAGGGTTATGCATGTCAAATATAATGGTTCAGCAAGCAGCGGTGAAAGGGGCTTTAAAAAGAGACAAATCCCTTATCTATCAAGCGGTGTTGTTAGATCCTAATACCACAAGTGTCTGCTCTCCTCAAGAAATACGGGAAATGATCGATGAGATGTTTGAAGCCGAAAAACAATGGCTACCTGAATTTTAAATACGATAAAAATCATAAGAATCAAATACACTTTTTTTCTCTCAAGTAACTATGTCCATAATAGGTCAATAGTTGATTTTCTCCTAATGGGATACCTCTCCCACTGCTACCTTTAACCATAATGTTTATATAGTGATCCCACTAACAATAAATCACGAATTTCTAATTTGGTCATAAGATAAATAGGAATAGATGAAGTAATATATCACAGGTGACTCATAAATCATTGGAGATGATTATAATTTACGATAAAAGCACATTTAATAAATCAAAACATCAAATGAATCATTCAGATTCAAGAAAATCCACAAGTTCAAGGTCACATTCCGAATCCTTGCAGAACAAGGAACGGTGTGGAGAAAGCGGGGAAAGGCATTTGGAACACCTTGAGCTTGATTTGGGTCGGCTATATCAAGAATGTTCTCAAAACACTCTTGAACAAGTTTATCAAGTATATACTTTTTCTTAAAAATAAGGTTTCCAAGTTTGTAGAAAAAATAAAGAAGAATAAGAACTTCAAAACTTTGTTTCGAGTGTTAAAAGTCGTTAAAGTGCTTCTTTCGCTCAAGAAAATTATTCTCTTTATTTTGAAAATCTACTAAGGGGGATTTTTCATCTTTTTAGTTCGATCTTTAAATAAGAAGCCTAAAAATAGTTAAAAAAAAACCGTTAAAAAGGCCTCCAAAGTGAGACCCAACAAATCACCTTTACCGTAGCAGATCGTAATTCTCGATTGTAGTGAGGATTTTAATGAACATCGCATCATGCGGGATCCATACCTCATTGGGATTGCTGGGTACCCCATCTCGGTAAAGGTGATTTTCTGCCCAATCTGCCACCCAGCCCCGATCACCAACTACTTCCAAGGAATTTGAATCGTTATTTTCTAGCCCTAATTTGGCCATATATTCGTCCGTGAGCTTTGCTTGGGCAATGCCGTTAGGGATGGCACCAGGCACCTCCCCTCCGGGGTTTTCGGCATTACTGTATCTATGGTGATATTGTGGCAGGTTTCTATCTCCGACTCCCTCCATTAAGCAATACCCGACGGGATTAACTCCGAATATCCAATCTAAATAGGATTGAATGAGATGTGGTTTTCCCGTACTGGCATTGCATTGGCTCATGAGTGCTTGAATCCATACATTCGTTTGCATGTCTGTCTGTCGTTCTGCTCCGTAAAATAGTATATTGTTTCCTTCATATCTTACGTGCTTAACGCGGAACGGCTCATCAAACATCTTTCTAAAATTATCACCTTGGATTGCATTGATTTTATCCATTACATTTTGAGGGACCTCCCGATTGTGATTTAGGTAATGGCTTAAAATTTGCCCTAACATGTAATAGTCGGACCATGCAAACCATAGGGGGTATGTTGAGATATTATTAACATTCGGAATTATTTCGTTGATTATATCATCAACCTCGGTGTAATCCTCCGTAATATAACTTTCTTCATTATAATATAGAAACTTTCCTATGTATGATTCGATATTTTCTGGGGAGGTGCCTTGGTTCCCCAAATATTTTTGAAATACATCTTCTGCCAGCTCTCTCATATATGATGTATTTGTGTTGATCCAATCGGGGAAATCCTTGTTTGGATTTTGCGAAGAATAGAGATCGATCATTCGGGCCGCTTTGAGGATAGTTCCGGCGATTTGATATCCCCGTTTATATCCCATAAATGTTGTGCCCGCACTATTGTTCTCTACTCTACGGGGTGCGGTCCAGTCTTTTTCTGGCGGTCCCCAATATGACATTCGGGCAGATCTTTCCGTCTGCTGTCGGTATCCCAATACAGATTCCCAAACGAGGTATTTTTTATCTTCTCCTCCAATTCCCTCGTCATTGACACAATTCATCAGATATTTAATCCCCCACAGGGTTTCATCCAATGCATCAGTCATTTTGGAATCATACAGATTACTCATGGTGCTTATTTTATTTTTCGGGTCAATAAGGGAGGCTTCGGCCATCGCCTCTGCACAATACCATTGTGTTTGAAACCAGCTGTTATATTTATTATAATCTCCCGCATCATGCCAACCTCCGGTTAAATCGTGATGGATCCATTGTAATCCATTCCAGACCATGGCATCGTCCATATGACAGGCCTCATGTCCCTTATATCCGCTTACTACTTCCTTGACCTCGTAGTTGCACCTTTGGTAATAAAAGAAGCGGAAAGCCATTTCTAGAGCTTTATCATAGACGTTTTCATCAATTTTGAATAGGTGGGATTGGAATTCTTTCCCGTTAATTTTCGCTGTTGCGTAATATTCTCCCTCATCCTTTAGCTGAGAAAAGTTTCCGACCATGTAAGTTTTGCCGTATTTTTTTGTCCCCATATATAGGTTATTTTGATACGCAATGCTCCCGGTCTCCGCCTCATAAATAAAGAAAGGACTTTCTTGGAGTGTTTTATTTCCGGGAGTTTGAAATATGATTCTCTTGGGTGAATTGGGATAATACCCTACTTGATTAACCAATAACATCGGTTTCTCTCTTTGTTCCCATTGCAATGCAAGGTTGGTGCTGGGAGGAACCACTGTGATTAGAAGCATCAAAAACAGAAAAATAATTTTGCTTTTCTTCTTTAATTTAGTAGGAATTAAAAATTGGGAAATTCCTTGCATTTTGTTTTGGTCCATTTTTGTGAATTTTCCAAGGTTTCCACGGCCCTGCTTTGAATCTGTTTTTTTATTTGTGGAGCTGGATTTTTCCACCTCATTTCCTTGAATTTTTTCAATTTTTGGTATAATCTTGGAATGATACCATACTCTGGTTCCAAAAATTATGGAAAGAGTACCCGAAATAATCGCAATATAAGAGGGCCAATGGGAAGGAAGCCACCACCAATGGAATTCCATGGAAAACATTTGAGTCTCTCCCAATCTGGGGACAGTTATTGAACTTAAATATTGGATTAAGAGGAAAAAACCGAAGCTTAATATCAGAATAGTAAACCATGTGATCTCTTTCCATTTAATCTCCCATTTCTCCTCTTCCTCTTCCTCTAAGTTATGGTTTTTATCATTTTTGTTTTGGGTTTCTCCTTTAACCTGGATCATTTTTTTGTTTCTCTTCTTTTGAGCTTTTCCCCTATTTTTAATAAAGCTTAAACAAAACATAGTAACACTTACGGGAATTCCGATAGTAAAGAAATAATAATGTACAGCATATTCGGGGTTAAAAATAGCATGAGGATGAAAATTGGTTATCAATGAAAGATATAGGAAGATTATCCCGAACCCAGAGAGTAATATCCAAGCAATTGGATTTTTATATTCCACCGATTTATCCTTTTTCTTAAAAAGTAGAATGAAGATCACGATTGTGCCGACTAATGCGGGCCATTGAACAATCTGATAGGCAAATTGGGTTGTGTACCAATTCTGAAATATATTAAATGAATAATCCCAAGTGGTCAGCATGGTGATTAAGAGTATAAGAAGAATATATGAACTTATTTGGAATATTTTCTTCTCTTTTTGATGGGAGATCCTCCAGATTTTTTGTTTCCATGGCGCAAAATATAGCAATAAAAGACCAGAAAGCAGAAAAACCACCATTGAATTAAACCAAAACTCCCCCCAAAATACATCTACATCCCAAATTGTTTGGCTAAAGTCTAAACCATCCCTTCCAAACCAGTTAAAGGGTATGTGAAGCCTATCCTCAAGCTCTATAATGAAGAGTATGAGTGTTGCATACACACAAAGAATAGGCAAGATAAGCCACTTTCTGAATTTTTTCTTTAATTTTTTCCCACGTTTACTTTTCCTTAAAAATTTCAGGCCAATAAGTGAAATATTGTTAATTAAAATCCCGATTAATCCCCCAAAAAAGATCAAGTTTCGGGCAAGCTGAATGTTGCTTTTCAACATCAAAATCCCTGATGCCGAGATAATCGCTCCAGAAATAAACAAGAATTGAAAAAATACCGCATATTTTCCTAAAAAGGAACTGATTATCCCAATAAATGGGATTATAATTCCCAAAAGTAAGGATAAGGATGAGCCAAGCCCCACGAAAATAAAGGCCAGCTGTTGCTTATTATTTTTTTTCATCATTATAAAATAGCTTTGGTCCTTAATCTAAAAAAAATAGATCAACACTCATTTCCAATCCAATAATCAGAAGTTGCTTTTTCCTTTAGCTTTTGAATATTTATAAAAAGAATATCCGGTGCTAAATAGCCAGAGAAAAAAGAAAAGGAGGAGCTGCCATTCGAGGATCCGTAATGTGCCTAAGGCAGGATTGGTGCTGCCTAGCATGTTTCCCGTGGAGACATCCCCACTTACCGTATTTAAAATTATCAAGAAAAGAAACTCCAAACAAACAAATACTAAGAAATAAGTGACGATTTTCTGGAATTTATTTCCAATTTTAATCTTTTGGAGAATATACGTATAGCAGCCCGTGAATATAGAGGCGTTGAAAAAGAAGAAATATGCTCCCACAGTGTGAAGGGTCAAGATAGTTTCCAGATGAAATATCGACAAGAAAATAATGCCAAATGAACACAAAGAGGCCGAGAAAAATGCTATTTGTCGTATCCTTTTATGATTTTCTGTTTTCTGAGCCAGGAATTTGTTTAATACATAGACTCCCCACAATAGCAAGATTGCACTGATCCCCAAGCCGTAATTAAAAATATAGCCGTTGATTTCCGGAGTAACTCCTAATTGGCTCACCCAATAGAGGTATATGTTAAATTCAATCTTGGAGAAAAATATAATGGCTGCTATGAGAATGGATGAAATTCCTTCGAGCCCACCCAATATGGCGATATATGCAAAAATTCGGGCGGTATTGTATTTCTTCTTTAAAGAGAGTATCATAATGTATCCTCTGTATCCTTAAAACTCTTTTTGGTGCTAATTTCTTAGGGATATTTTGAGTTGTTATGTAGCGCAAGCATCTGGTGGGTTAAAAATGTACTCAATTTTTCAAATTTTTTGAGTTTTGTATAACATTTCCCAACAAAATACTTTTGTTTAATGTATTACTTATACTAATGAAAAAGATGAATATTCATCCCAGATGTTATCCATGTCAATTAAAGAGGGTGCTTTCCGAATTACGGCTTTGTGATCTCTCCTTGGAGGAGGAGTTGGATATTGCCAAAAAAATGGTAAAATTTTACGGAGAATGTAATGAAAAAAGATCTTCATGGCTTGGATGTGCTGCAAGAGATGAGCTGGCGGAATTGACCGGGAAAAAAGACCCTTATGCAAAGATAAAAATGGAAGCTAATAGATTTGCCCTAAAACTTATTCCCAAATTTAAAACATATCTCAATTCTCTCCAAGATGAATACATTAAATTCGAAAAAGCGTGCTTGGGGGCGGTTATTGGAAATCAAATGGAGTTTTTTCTGATTGAACATGAGTTTAATTTAAAATTTCCCAAACCGTTCGTAGAAATGCTCAAGGAACAAGAATTTTCCCGAAATGATCTTAAGAAAGTATTCCATTTGCTTAAAGGGGCGGAAAATATTCTTATATTGCCAGATAACGCGGGCGAGATTGCGTTTGATAAAGTGCTCATAGAGGTAATAAAAGAATTATTTCCTCACATAAAAATAACGGTTGCAGTAAAACCCGAACCAATCATTAATGATGCTACCCTGGAAGATGCCAAAATGGTCGAAATTGATCAAATGGATGATGATGTTGATTTGATTGATACTGGTGTGAATTCTATTGGTTTATTCTTACAAAAAACTTCAGAAACCTTTAGATCAGTCTGGAATAATAGCGATCTCATCATGAAAAAAGGAATGGGGCATGCAGAAACTCGGGATGAGTTAGGAGAGGCTCCACCTTGTCCTGTATTATATTTATTGAGAATTAAATGTACCACTGTGGGGGAACTATTGGATGCAGAACTGAAACAAAATATCGCACTTCTGGATGAATTTCATCACAATCCTTAAGGATGGGGCATTCTTTCACATTATTAGACAAAATGGATTTTGAAGCAGTTTTACTTCCTCTTGGAACGGATGCAGCCAATAGAAATAAATATCAAGAATTCTCAGGATATTTACTAAAGCTACAAAACGGGAAAAATTATAGTTCTATACTCTTGGATTGCGGAAATAAATATTGCGCGAGTTTGGATATTGTAAATCCCGAAAACCTAGAATTAATTATATTGTCCCATCATCATCTTGATCACACTTTATATTTAGGCCTATTAGTAAAAAGATTACGAAAATGGGGTAGAAAAAAACCATTATCTATTGTATGCCATGATTATACCTGGAAAAAAATAAAATGGCTTATTCTATTGTTAAACTTTGGAATTCCCTCATTTATAAAACATATATCCATCCCAATTCCTATGAGCAAACCTTATTTGCGGACTCGTAAAAAAAAGGCTACTACGAATTACTCTCGGGTATTTAACCTGAATTATCAATTTTCTGCTGAAAATTTTGTTATGAAAATAAAAGCCTCCCCGGCAATCCACACAAGAGGGACTCTCGCCTATAGATTGAAAATTTATGTCAATTCTAACTCCAATCGATTTTTAGATTTAGTTTATTGTCCTGATACGTCTTTCTCCTCAGATCATTTGATTGAGTTTGCAAAAAATACCAGCTATTGGCTGCTAGATTCTACATTTAGAAGGGAATATATCGATCATGAATATACGAAATTTAAAGAAAACAAGAGAGGGGGCGAGATTTCTGGCCACAGCTGTCCATATTATTCGGGAAAATTATGTGAGAAGGCGAACGCATCTATTTATGTTATAATCCATTATTTCTGGGAAAGATTTGCAGAAAAATATAAAAACACAGAGAGAAATCTGATGAAGAGGCACAGAAG
>CAZEPC010000094.1:0-13433 GCA_964513765.1 uncultured archaeon | reverse complement strand
ATGAAAGTACCGTGTAATTGGCTGTTGGAGGTGTATGGGACACCTATCTACACCAATGTGATTTATCCTCCCAGCGTGCATAAAATGAAATTACCCATTGATTTAGGGATTTTTTCAATTAATATTGGTAAAATTTCCCATGAATACAACCCAGTTGGTTCTTACCGTAAAGAGATCGAAATTCCGGAAACTTGGCAGCAAAAGCAAGTATTCATACATTTTGGGGCGGTAAAATCGGCGTTTTATCTTTGGATTAACGGGAAGAAAGTAGGATACAGTCAAGGATCCATGCTTCCTGCGGAGTTTAACATAACCGAGTACCTAAAAAAAGGAAAAAATATAATCGCGGCGGAAGTATATCGCTGGTCTGATGGAAGTTACTTGGAGGACCAAGATATGTGGAGGTTTAGCGGAATTTATCGGGACGTATATCTTTATGCCAGACCGCAAGTTCAAGTAAAAGATTACTTTTTAACCTCAGAATTCGATTCTGAATGCTCAAATGCCACCTTGAATACCAAAATTACCGTATCTGATGAAAAAGGGTTGGAGGAAAAAAATAGCTCAAGCGACATTCCTCAAGAGTATTCAATAGAAATGAAATTAATCGATACTCAAAGCTCAGATTCTGAGATTATTTCATCACTCACCCACGAATTTTCCATGCGAAATGTGGAAAAAGTAATCCGTTTGGACCAAGAGATTGAAAATCCAAAACAATGGTCGGCAGAAGACCCGAATCTCTACGATGTAATACTCAACTTGAAAACTGCAACGGGAGATATAATAGAATCCCATCGCACTCATTTCGGATTCAGAGAAGTTAAGATTCAGAACGAAAAAATTCTGATAAATGGAAAACCCGTCTATTTCAAGGGAGTCAATGTCCATGCTCACGACCCAGATCATGGGAGGGCTGTTCCTTTCGAGCGGATGAAACAAGATATGGAAATATTCAAAAGATTTAATATAAACGCCGTCAGAACAAGCCATTACCCTCAAGATGAAAGATTTTATGAGCTTTGCGACCAATACGGCATATATGTATTGGACGAATGCAATTTGGAATCGCACGGATTAAGAAAAACACTCCCACGGAGCAAACCAGAGTGGAGAAATGCTGTGGTGGATCGTATGGAAAGAATGGTTGAAAGAGACAAGAATCATCCCTCCGTTGTTATTTGGTCATTAGGAAATGAGGCGGGCAATGGAGATAACTTTATCGCAATGAAGAAGGCCGCCCTCAAAATTGATAGCACACGGCCCATCCACTATGAAGGAGATTATGAACTCAACGAAAGTGATATTTTCAGCAGCATGTACAGTTCCCCTTCCAAATTGGAGAAAATGGGACAACATAAGAAAGTTTTTATTGGTGCGGTCAAATTTGTAAAACCCAAAAAGTACAAGGGAAAGCCAGTGTTACTCTGCGAATATTGTCATTCGATGGGAAATAGCACAGGAAACCTTCAAAAATACTGGGATGTAATTGAGAAATACAACAACTGCATAGGGGGCTTTATATGGGATTATGTAGATCAAGGACTCAGGAAGACGGATAAGAATGGACAAGAGTTTTGGGCATACGGAGGAGATTTCGGGGATGAACCAAATGACGATATTTTCTGTATAAACGGCATTGTTCAACCTGATAGAAAACCGAATCCTGGACTTTGGGAGGTGAAAAAGGTCTATCAGAATGTGAAGGTAATTCCAATGAACCTTAATAAGGGGGAATTTACCCTTCACAATAAATACAACTTTATCGATCTCAGTTTCTTCGATCTGGACTGGGAACTTACAGAAAACGGAAAGATAATTGAAAAGGGCACCATAGATATCGCGACCGAGATCGGAGCCATCTCGCCGGGACAGAAACTACCTGTCAATCTCCCGTTCCAAGAGATAAAAGAAAAAGTAATTGATTCCCGAGATCCGGAGGAACACGGCGAATACCACATAAAAATCTCATTCACCTTAAAAAATAATACACTTTGGGCAGAAAAAGACCATGTGGTGGCTTGGGATCAGTTTAAGATAGAAAAATGGTCGAAAAAGGGAATTAAAGCTTCTGAAAAATTGGGTCCGGATTCTCAATCCGGAGAATCAGAATCAAAGGCTCTAACAATTGAGATTAAAGAAGAGCCAAATCAATATACTCTTTCCAATCCGAAATTCAAGTTAATATTTGGAAAGGAATCAGGGGTCATTGAAAAAATAACCTATGGGGAAATGGATGTCCTTTCCGAGCCACTCATACCAAATTTTTGGAGAGCCTTGACCGACAACGATAAAGGTGCTTCAAATTTTTTTGCGTTCCTCAGTCGTAAAAATAAATGGAAAACAGCGGGCAAAACACGGGAACTCAAATCATTACAATTAGAAACCTTGAATGATAATGGAATTAAAATAACAACTCAATTCAAGATTGACTATGGAAAGGAACCTCTAAAAATCTTATATCGTATTCAACCATCGGGCGAGATTCTCGTACAAAACAGTTTTGTTCCCAAAAAAAATATGCTCAAATTTGGGATGCAAACAAAGATACCAAAAGAATTTAAGAACTACCAATGGTACGGAAGAGGTCCTCACGAGAATTATCAAGACAGAAAAACCGGCGCTGCCATCGGAATTTATGAATCTAATTCAGAGGATTTCATTCATGATTACATTCGACCCCAAGAAAATAGCAACAGATGCGATATTCGTTGGTTCGAAGTAAAGAATGATGCGGGAAATGGAATAAAAATCAGAGGAATCCCAAAACTTTCGATAAGCGCTTGGCCTTATTCCTTGGAGGATTTGGGGCAAGCTGAACATATTAATGACCTACCCAGAAGGGATTACATTACCCTAAATATTGATTACAAACAAAAGGGAGTCGGAGGAAATAATAGCTGGGGTGCGAAACCCGAACCTGAATATCGGCTAAAAAAGAAAGAGCGATACTCATATGGCTTTCAAATTGTCCCCATTGAATATTAATAAACTTAGAAGAGAAGAAATAAGAGCTGATATAAGGAAAGAAAAGGAAAAATAGAACTAAAAAAACTTTTTTTATTGATTTTGGTTTATTAGAACTTACTGGGTTGCGATGAGAATCTGGTTGTCAATTTCTACGACCCCAGAAGTGTGGCTCGCCGCATCTCTTGCTGCAGTTCTTGCGATCCAAGTATCCACCGACCCTGTCAAGGTGACCTTCCCGTCCTCAACTTTCACGGTGACTTGATCGGGATTAATTGCAATATTTCTTCGAATCTTTTCCATGATCCCCTCGGCTATAAGTTCATCGCTTAAAGTTTCAGTGGGAACAACCACGATTTCATTGGTAACACCTAAGACACCCCGTATATTTAAGGCTTCCATCTCGGCTTCAAGGCTTTCCCAATAATCCTCAACTTCTCCAGATAAAGTAACGTGCAGATCATCCACTTCTACATTAATTTTTTCGGATCCAATATCGGCGTTCCATAAAAATTTGTTCTCTATCCTTTCTTGCAGGTCCTCATCTGTGGGGAGGGCTGGCGGTGTTTCATATTTAACTTCTATGTTATTATTAATTGATAATACCCCTTCTAATGCCCATACATCTGTTTCAGCCGATTCCTTGGACAAATAGGTAGGAACCGTTCCTTCGAGAGTCACCTCATTTCCATCAACCGTCACTTTAATATTCGAGGCATCTACACGACTATCAGATTGAAGCTCGTCAATCACATCTTGTTTAATCTCTTCTTGTAAAGTCATACTTTAATCACAACTCAATGGAGAAATGGGAATTATTTAAAGCTTCGATCTAAAATCCTAAAATGGAAACCAAAAAAAATTATAGGCCATAATTCTCGGTGAATTGGCGAACGATTTTGGCCAATCGGTCATCGAGCTTTTTAAAGACATAATTTAGAATCTCTTTTGGCACATTCTCGTAGTATGCTTGGGCAATCCCCCCCGTAATACAGCCTTGGGTGTCCGAATCTCCACCTAAAGATATCGAAAGGCGAATGGCATCTTCATAATTTTTCGATTCTAAAAAGGCAACAATCGCCTCGGGAACGGATCCCTGGCAAGAAACATCAAATGAATACCCTGGTCGGATATCCTCAATTGTTCGGGAGAGATCGTAGGAAAAGCGATCTTCAATAAAACTTTTAATATCCGACCTTTTCTTTCCAGTTCTGGCCAGAAAAATAGCGGACGCCGTTGCCTGAGCTCCTTTGATACCTTCGGGATGATTGTGGGTGACCTCGGCAGTCTTTTTTGCTTCTTTAAGCACTTTTTCCAGCGTATCATATGCAAATCCTACAGGTGAAACCCGCATTGCCGAGCCGTTACCCCAACTATTATAGGGATCTCGAGAATCCGACATCGCCCAATTAAAATAATTGCCCCCATACCCTGCCCGTGGGTATACCCTTGTATATTCTTTCAAGCAATCAATAATATTCTTTTCGTTCATAATATAATCTGCGATTGCGCATGTCAAAACCGTATCATCGGTAAAATGGGCGTTTTCTTGAAAAAGCGGAAAATTTTTACTCTTCACGGGATTCCATTCAAAAACTGATCCAATAATATCTCCGGCTATTGCCCCAATCATATTTTTCCCTTCTTATTGATATATCTAAAATCTTTGTATAAAAAGCTGAGTTTTGGATTAGAAGGATGGGGACTTTTTCATATTAGGCAAAAAAGAAACAAATATTAAAAAAATATATAATATCAGAAAAAGTACTTTAATAATAAAACTCCACTTCAAAGGAGAGTATTTCAAACTTCTCAATAGAGATTTTTAGCTGGCCTTTATCGGAATTCCAAGAGAAATGTTTTTCTTCCAAAGGTCTTTCCAAAAGATCAACATTCGTAATACTCTTTATCCTCCCGGCAAGGTCATCGCAGAAGGTGATTAAGGTATTATGTGAATCTACTCCACAGTTTTCAACCACCCTTAGGATCATATTTTTCGATTTTTCCCATTGTTTTTGTTTTACCGCGCTTATTTGCACGTTTGGTTTATCTACTTTAATCAAACCGGTCCCATTACTTAAGAACTTATTTGATTTATCAGAAATAACCCTTTCTTCGTCAGAAATCTTGGTTACAAATACGGGATTATTAAATTCCTCTGCTTTGTTTTTCACAATTGCATTGGCATCTCCCTCGGGATCTTCTAAACTCCCGCCCTTATGGGGCAACAAAGCATACCTACATCTTAAAAATCCAAGATCCACAAACTGAGGAGGCTCTCCCGCCTCATCCTCCAACCTTCTCGATCTTTCCTTATGTACCCAAGCTTCACCAGAGGGATCGGGATATCGGGGAGTTCGGAGCATAGTCAATCTCATCTCACTCTCGCTGGCATCATAGGCATATTTGCCTTCATTCAACATTGCGATGCCCCATTTTTTATCAGGAGTGCTTAGATCTACATAATTATGCATAATCTTTTCATATCGTGCTTTATCCGGTCTTGTTTCGGGTCGAGTGCTTCTCTTTATGGCACAATAGGCTTGGTCGGAAACATCATATTCGGCTTCCGTTGTGGTATTATAAGCCACTTTAAGCATAACCCAGGGCTGTTGCCAATCAGATTCATAGGAAAGAAACACTTCGGGGCAATCCTTAAATAACGTTATCTTCTGAATCACATCGTTGGCACCTATTCTGGAATTCACCTCCAACTGCTCTTTTATCTCCCCATCCCCCAATGTTCTTTCGATTTTTAGGGTTGCAAACACAGGTCCTTTTTCTTCGACGGTGATTTTTACATCCCTGCTATTATCAATATCAAGCGGGTATTTCCAATATTCTGGTTTGATATTCCAAGCATGATCATGAGGAAAATCATCCAAATACCCATATGTTAGGTTTGATTTTTCACCTTTCAGTATATTATTTCCCTCATTAATGCTTTCGGCCTTCAATTTTAATATAGCACCGGTTTCGGCATCAAGATTAATATCTACCAACCCATTGGAAATAAAATCTTCTGAAGCACTAAAAACTGAATCTTTATGAACCGAATTTTGTTCTTCGCCATTTAAGATTTCCACCCGATATGATTTTGATGCAAATGAATCCAATTCAACAATTGTCCACCATCCAGCACCTTTAGCATCCGCTTTATCTTTTACCGCTGATTTTTCTGGGCTTACAGGTTGACCGATCAATACCTCATTTTCATCATCGACCCTTACAAGTTTCATATAGGGTGGTTTATTTGAGGCATCCAATTCAACATCTTCAGTAATTTGATCAACTGAAATAAAAACCGGAGATTTCCTCTTCCAGGAGAGGGAATTACTCAATACTATTTCGGTATTCTCCGGTACGGGAAGATTACATCTCCATTTTTCCATCATATCCCCGATAATCTCATTGCATTCCATCCACATGGCATATACATCATCATATACCTCAGGGATCGAACTCCCGGGTAACACATCATGGAATTGATTAAGTAACACTACTTTCCATACGCTATCCAGCTGTTTCAAGGGAATTGCATAATCTCCGTGAAAAACCGAAGTGAGTGAGGATAAATTCTCAAAACCAATGAGTAAATTTTCATACAATCGATTGTGGCGCTTTACTTCCCAATGGACGGAAAATGTGCCCCTATGATATTCTAAATAGAGTTCATCCTGCCAAACGGGTAACTCATCACCATAAGACTCCAGTTTCTTAAATACATCAACTGCTTTCCCCCAATGAGCAAAATCCTTTTTCACAGCAACTTGATCAAACGCCACCTCTTCATGCGTAGGACCATGACCACCATCACCTTTTCCAGCAAAAACGCCAACGACGGGCACAATTTCATCCATTTTCACATCTTCATCGACATTTTCATAATCCTTACTGGCGTAATCCCATTCTTTTATCCCGTCTTCCTTAAATGGATGCCTACCAATTTCAAATTGCATCCAAGATTCCAACACGCTCCAACCTTGTTTAAAATTCGAGGTTAAAAGGCGTGTTCCATCGGGGCTTTCCCACCAAAAATTCACAAAAGGAAAGATTGTTTGTCTATTCCATGTAATTTTGGAGGTCCAAAAATACTCGGCACCGCTTTTCTTTAAAATTTGTGGTAATCCGTAATTATAGCCAAATGAATCTAAAAACCATTCCAGTTTCGGGAGGATCCCAAAATGTTCCTTGTAGAATTTCATCCCCAACAACCGGGAGCGAACAAGTGACTCTCCTGATGGCATCATACAGTCAGGTTCAACATAGGATCCACCAACCAATTCAATCCCGCCTTCTTCCACTATCTCTTTTAATTCCTCGAATCCTTCGGGATCATCTTGCAAAAACCAATCAAATAAAATAGGTTCAGATGCGCAGTAATTAAAATTATCCGGGAACTTCTTTGCATGGAATATCGCTTTCTGAAAGGTGATCGCCCCTTTTCTACGCGTCTGTTCATATCGCCATTTCCACGCCATATCAATATGTGATTGGGTAGCGATGGTTATATCCAACTTTTCGGGATCGGTAGTCAACCCAATTGATTGTTTAAATGTATTAATCTTATTTTCAACGTGTTTATTAAAATCAAAATCTTTTATCATCTCACCCAACCATAAATCTCTAGAATACGCATTATCGAGTCTTCTTTCTTTCATCTCAGAGGGATCAAGCCTTTTATTTCCGGAATACTTCCCTACCGGGTATCTTTCCCAATAATCAGTAGTGTTGGTGAGATCCTCACTTTTCTTTGGAGTCATGATATACTTTTGTGAAACTCTTAGGATAAAAAAAATCTTTCCATCTGTAAAAAAGCTAAAAGACAATGACAATTTTTTTTTAGATACAGTTCATAATAATAAATAGTATGCGGAAGGAAAATAGTGATCAAAACAATTCTTCCTATGAGGAATTAGACCAGCGATCTTTTGTTGAAATCATGGCAAAGCCTAAATCAAAAGAAGTGGGAGAAGTTGAGGAATTGATAAATGATCATAATAGCCCAGTAGACGAGTTTGTTCATCCTCTGATTCATTCCGTGGATGTAAAAAATCACCCCGAAATGGAAGCAATTCCAATGTGTTATAAAACCTCACGGGGAATCCTTAAAAAATATAAGAAACTCACACAACAAAATAAATAATGCATCTAACTAACCAATCAAAAACCTGAGAGAAAATAAGTAAGATAAAAAACTGTTTGAATTGGTGAATCAAAAAAGGAATAGAGGAAAAAACCAGATTTTAGAGGAATGAGTCAGTTTTTTCAAGTGCCTTCCGTTTCCAATGATTAATTTGTCCTTGGGATTGTCTTTGACGTTTTTTGAACTCATTTAACATACTTCGCAATTCTCTAATCCGCATTTGTTGTTGCTTGGTACCTGCAACCTCAATTTCCTCTTCCAATTGCTTAACCCGTTCTTGGGAAATTTCTAATCTGTCCCGTAATCTTTCAACTTCATTTTGGAGTTCAATATTCTCCTGTTCTAATCTTTGAGCCGCATTACTGGCCCCAATTGCCTCCAGTTGAGAGATTTTAAGATCTTTCTCCTTTATAGTCGTATTAAGATCTTTAATTTGTAAGAGTTTTTTATTAATATCCGATTGTAATTTTTTAACCTTCTGCAGTGCCTCTTGGAGTTTTCTCTCCGTATCAGAACTATTTAAAGCAGCTTGAAGTTCCTCGTTCTCGCTGTTAAGTTGGTCATTTTCCTTGTTTAGGGCATTAATTTCATCTTCAAGGGATTGGACCTTGCCTTCTAGGGTTGAGATACGGTTATTCTTCTTTTCAATTTCTAATTGAAGATCTTCGGCCGTGAGTTCTTCAATCCGCGTATTAAGATTCACTACTTCTTCTTCTAAGGATTGATTTTTCTCTTGTAATGCTTTTACCTGCCCTTCTAAGGCAAAGATTTCATTATCCTTAGTATTTAATTGCTTTTGTAATTTTGCTGCTCTATCATCGGCTTTAAGTGCTTGGACTTGATTTTTTAAGCTCTGGATTTGTTGATTTTTCTCTTGAATGGTCTGATCTCTGAGGTTTATATCCTTTGTAACTTCTTTGATTTTAGCCTCCAAGTTTTCAATAATGGATTGCGAATCTTTAAGGGCTTGAAGCTTTTCCAGCTCGGCCTTTTGTTTCTTATTGATGCCCTTAAGACGTTCAACCTTTCGGTTCAAATCTTGTATGAGCTCTCCCGTTGGAAGGCTCGATTGTTTTACTTTATTACGCAACTCCAAATTTTCTTTCTTCAAACTTTTAAGTTGCTGATCTTTTTCTTGCAGTTGAGTTTGATATTCTTGCTTAATGGTTTCTACATTCTCACCTTTTGGCTCTCGAGGTTCAGCAGATTTTAAGTTTTGGATCGTTTTCTTTTGTGCCTCTACTTTCTCCTGGAGCTCCTCAACCAGAGAAGCTTGATCAGGGATTGCCTCTTGAGAACTGAGTTGAGATTTAAGATCCTCTATCTCTTGTTCTTTTTGGGTAATAGATTGTTTTAATTCTTGAACATCATCCCCCGTGGAAGAGCCACTCATGGCGTTTTGGTTCCTAAGTTCGGTCACTTGCCTCTCCAAAGCTTTATTTCTAGCCTCGAGCTTCTGTATTTTTATCCTAAGATCTTGAATCAAGTCTTGAGCCAAATTTCACACCTTTAGATTGTTATAATTATTGTTTCCTTAGTGATTTGAAATGAAATTCCTTTGAAATGTCTTCAAATACTTTTTAATATTAATTTGATTTTTTGTCTAAAAAATCTTATTGGTAACTTTGAAAGCATAAAAAAGAAAAACAACTAACGCCTATTTTAAATAGCCATGAAAATAGTCTTTTTAGGGACACAAGGAGCAGTCCCCTCTTTGGATTCAAACTTGCCCGCAACTGCGGTAAAAATGGATGATGGATCTCTGATTATCTTCGATGCAGGGGAGGATGTACAAAGGCAGGTAATCGCAGCAAATCTGAAATTCAACGCAAAAACAACCATACTCATTTCCCATATGCATGCTGATCATGTAATTGGCTTACCTGGATTGCTCTTTTCATTTTACCTTAATAATAGAACCAAAGATCTAACCATTATTGGTCCCGAAGGGCTTGCTGGCTACCTCTACTTTCATAAAATGTTTGTTGGATTAAAAACCAAAACTTATCCCCTTAAAATAATAGAAATCCCCATCGGGAAAGATTGGGAAGATCGCGCCTTTTCTGAACCGGGCATTGGAAATTCGGTTTATGTGTATGAGAATGGAATTGAAGAACCATTTGAAAAAAAAAAAGTAGAAATTTCCAATAACACGGTGTTTGAGGCAAAAAAATACGCTATAGAGGCGTATTATATGCAACATTCGGTGCCCACTTTTGGTTTTAAACTTCAGGAAAAACCCCGACCCGGAAGATTTCATCCTGAACGTGCCAAAGAATTGGGAATTCCACAAGGATACCTATGGGGAAAAATGCAAAGGGGAGAAAACATTACCTTAGAAGATGGGACAGAAATAGAACCCATAAAAGAAAAGGTGGTGGATCCCAAAAGACGGGGAGTGAAGATTTTTTACACCGCGGACACCACATATTTTAAAAATCTGGAAGATATAACAAAAGATTCGGACTATCTGATCTGTGAAACCACTTATGCCGAAGATCATAGAGAGTTAGCAGAGGAAAAGGGACATATGACGGCAAAGATGGCGGGCAAGCTGGCGAGGAAAGCAGGGGCTAAAAATCTTCTTCTCACCCATTTTTCCCTACGTTATGACGATCGGTCAGTTTTTCAAAATGAGGCGCAAGAGGAATTTGATCATGTTATTTGCGGAGAAGACCTTTTAGAGGTTCAAGTAGAAAGACCAGAATGAGTATTCTCAGAATTAAAGAGTTTTAAAAAAGAATCGATAAATTTGGAAAGAGGTTCAAAGAGCCAATTCCTTCAATTGCATAACGGCATTTAATGCATGTTCTTGGACCTTATCGCTTGGGTGAGATAAAAGAAGCTCAAGAGAATCAACTGCCTCAACCACATTTTCTTCTTGAATGTATTCAATTGCATCTAATATCTCCTTTTCTTTTTCTTTTCCATCCAAATCCCGGCGGGCAGATTCCAGAGTCTTCATTACCTCCGCCAATTCCTTTTCTGAAGCATTAGGTAACTTTCTATTAGTCACACTAGAATTAAAGGCAAGATTTCGTTCCGATTCAATGGATTCCTTGCTTTTTTCATTTTCCTCCTTTCCAAAATAAGAATCGTACTCCTCAATAAGTTTTTCGTAAATTCTTTTTTCCAGATTAGAAAATCCGTTGTTGAAAAGGTAACGATTAGCCAATTTACAATATTCGTATGCCCGAAAAGTGAATCCAAAATCTTCCAGTCGGAAATTAGGAGGTTTTTCAAATTTCTCAAAAATAGCACCATCGATTTCTGCCCGTTGGTCTTCGATAGCTGTGAATAATGAGTTAAGATAAAAACCTGTCTTCTGTTCCATATCCATTGAATTCCATCCAGAAGCGCTATTCTTATATTGGTTCAAATTTGAATGAAATCCATCCTCGGATAAATTGAATTTTTCAAGAACTCTCTCACATGCTTTTATGAGCATTGATGTTTGGAATTCATTTGGGTTTTGTGGTAATTTTGACATAATTAAATCGAAAATAGTTCTGATAAATTCCTTGATGAAACTTTTAATTCCCCATATTTGTGTTTTCTTATACCCGATTGTACTTGAGCCAGATATATCTAAATGTATTCCCGTACCCGCAATTCGGGCAGAGATTATTTGAAAAATTATTGCATAATCCATTCTTTTTATTAACCCCATTATTGTATTAGGAAAATAAGAATAAGAAGTTTACTCTCTTCTTCTAGTTGAAGCCTTGAAAAAGGCCATAAGAATTACCATTCCGCCCTCTACTATTACTTACTATATCATGTGTGTATTTTCATCAGATTAGAACAAGGGAAAGAATAGAGGAAGGAAAAAAACGATAAGTGAAAAAATATTAATAGGGACAAACATGTAAACAATCGTTTTATTTACGGATTGAATTCTTCAGCAGATATCTTACATACCGCCGGCAATTTTAGGCAAGATAGTGATTTCTTGCCCTTCGCCGATTTGATCATTCAAACCAACTTTTTTACCATCTGCGAGGATTGCGAAGAACTTGGATTCAAGTCCAATGTCTTTCAAGAGGTCCGCAACCGTTCGGCTTTCTTTTACCTTGTAGGTTTTAAGAGAGCCAGTTGTACTTATTTCATCTAAATATTGCATTTTTTTTGCACCTTTAAGATAGTTTAAGTGTTTATTCTAATTAATCTTACTAATTCTCAATTTAAAAATTTTATCATTAAGAAGCATAAGATGTCGGTTCTTTTCATCAATTCGGATTTTCACTTAGCTACTTTATAAAGAAAAAAAGAGAGTTTTCAAGAAACATTTTTGGAAGTCATTTTTCAATTATAAGAGAGAGACATCCCATATAATTCCCACCCATTAAGAACCATATTTTTTGAACTTGAAAATATTAGAATCTAAAGGAACTCATAGAATCCTAAAATTCTGTGCAAATACTACTACTCTAATTCCTCATAAACGGGATTAAATTACAATCTTCCCTTTTAAAATTATGGGAACAATCTTTTTCATTTATAGTTCATTTAAAAACTTAGGAACTAACTTATTTACCTAACAAGGCGAATCTTATGGAAATTAGCGATTTCGATGAACAAGATGATTTGATTGTGTATATCCAAAATACACTAGAAAATCTCCAAAATGCTAAATCCAAAGAAGAAAAAAATCGCCATATGATTAATCTCATCTCTTCTTTAATCTCCTCTTCCGAGGAGATAGCAGAGAAGCAAAACTATTACGAGGCTGCCGGTAGGCTTTACTCTGCTGCATATTATTTAGAAGAATATTATCCCAAAGAAGCAAAGGAAGTTTATGAAAAAGTAAATGAATATTACGAGAAATATTATAAAAGAAAAATTAGGGAAGGGGCAATCAATGAGGCAGCTAATATAGCCTTGAAAATCGCCAAAATATATGAAAAGAAAATCCAAAACCCTGAGAAAGAAAAAGAATTCGTAAAAAATGCAATAGGATTAATTGCAAATCAGATTGAAATTTTGAAAGGTATTGGAAGTACCAGAGAATTGGCAGGTAAATTTCAAACCTTAGCCACACTCTATAAAAAAACGGAAGAATGGAAAAATGTAATTATCTCCACCAAATCTGCCTTGGAATATGCAAAAAACATCAAGGAATATTCAATTATCTTAAATAGCTATAAAAATTTGGCTAAAGCCTATGAAGAAATGGGCAAAATGCGAAAATCAGAAAATACACTCTTCCAAGCATTAGATTACTTCTCCAAGGCGGCTGCGGATCATGAAAGCAAAGAGGAATTACTCCAACTCTCTCAGTTGTATCAAATAATCAAAAATCTTAATGCTGAACTCAGAA
>CAZEPC010000093.1:0-13468 GCA_964513765.1 uncultured archaeon | reverse complement strand
CTATTGTTCGGATAACGGCCAAAGTGAGATTGAAAAAGATGTCGCCAATGGAGTAGTTAATCGTGTTGTTGTTGCAGCATGTAGTCCACGAATGCATGAGGCCACCTTTAGGAGGGTGCTCAAACGGGGTGGGCTAAACCCATTTTATTCTGTACAAGCAAATATTCGAGAACATGGTACTTGGGTTAATATGTACGATCCAAAAGGTGCCACTACTATTGCAAAAGATCATATTCGTATGCAAGTGGCGAAGGCACGGAATTTAAAAGCGCTGGACACAGTTGAAGTACCTGTGCGGCCCTCAACCCTAGTTGTGGGGGCGGGAGTGGCAGGTATCAATTCAGCCTTAGATTTAGCAGAACAAGGATTTCATGTGTATTTATTGGAAAGAGAAGCCACCATTGGTGGTAAAATGGCCCAATTAGATAAAACTTTCCCAACTATGGATTGTTCATCGTGTATTTTAACACCTAAAATGGTAGAAGTTGCACAAAATCCACACATTACGCTGATGGCGTATTCAGAAATAGAGAAAATTGATGGATTTGTGGGAAATTTCAAAGTTTCCATTCGGCAAAAAGCACACTATGTGGAACAAGGTAAATGTACTGGTTGTGGATCGTGTAATGAAGTGTGTCCGGTGTCCGTTCCTAATGAATTTGACTTGGGTATGAGCACCAGAAAAGCAATTTATATTCCATTTCCACAAGCAGTCCCGGGTCAATACACTATAGATATGGATGCATGCATTCAATGCGGAATATGTGCAAGCCCCAGTGTCTGTGAAGTGGGTGCGATCAATTACGAAGAAGAAGATAAAATTGTCAATATTGAAGTGGGAACCATAATCGTGGCAACGGGATATGATATAATCGATCCCACAGATATCAGGAATTACGGCTATGGAAAATATGAGAATGTCATAACAGGGTTAGAAATGGAGCGAAACTTGAGTAGTACCGGACCCAACCTCGGAAAACCTGTCATGCCTTCTACCGGAGAAGCCCCCCACAAAATTGCCTTCATCCAGTGTGTTGGAAGCCGAGATATGAGGGAAGAATGCGGAGCCTCAAAAAAATATTGTAGCAGGGTTTGCTGTATGTACGCGATTAAGCAAGCAAGACAATATAAAGAAAAACATCCTGAGGCAGAAGTTTATATCTTCTATATGGATATTAGAGCCTTTGGAAAAGGATATGAGGAGTTCTATGAATCTGCTGCCCATAATTTTGGAATCAAATTTATGCGTGGGAGGTTGGCGGAAATCCTAGAAAATCCGGATAAAACACTGACAATTCGAGCAGAAGACACTCTTTTAGCACGACCTATTGAGTTAAATGTAGATCTTGTGGTTCTTTCCACGGGTGTCAAATCAAAAGCGGATACTCAAGAAATTGCCGCGAAATTAAGCATTCAACAATCTGATGATGATTTTCTCATGGAAGCCCATCCGAAATTGAGGCCCGTTGATTCACTCACCGACGGGATCTTCATTGCAGGTATGGCACAAGGACCGAAAGATATACCCGATGCTGTTGGCCAAGCTAAAGGTGCGGCAGCAAGTGCGGCCAGATTAATGGCAAAAGGTACAATTGAAGTAGATCCTTATTTCTCAATTGTGAATGAAGCACTCTGCAGTGGGTGTAGATCTTGCGTTAGTCAATGTCCTTTCGGCGCAATAGAAATAAACGAGGTAAAAGGAGTGGCCGAGATCAATTCAGTCAAATGTAAAGGATGCGGGACATGTGTGGCAACATGTCCATCAAATGCTATATATCAAAACCATTTCACGAATAGGCAAATTATGGACGTTATAAAATTTGTTCTCGGTGAAAACTTCGGGATTTAGAATTACTCGATCGTTGGTAAAACATAAAATAATTAACATAATATCATTTTTTGCTTTTTTCCTCCATCACCTTTGTCATTTCTTTAGAATCATTGTTCACATTTTCAAGTAAACTTTTATCTTTCAGAAAAAGATGTGTAAAAAAATGTACACTTTCTTTGTCCTTATCTCCCCAATTGGTACACTTATCGAAGAAAAATTATTATTTGTTAACATATTAATATAGTACGATTTTTGAACAATTGGCATTAATCAAACAAAAAAATTTTCAGAATTAACATTTTTTTAAAAAAAAGGAGAAATTTATTTTTAAACTGCTAAAACTAATAGTATTTTAAATACAATTTCAATTTATGTGCTTTGCAATAATACATTTATGATTCCATAAAAGATCTACCTCAATAAAGATGGAAAAATTGAAACTAAAAAACACTTTAAGTGAAGAAAATGACTGAAGCATCAAAAACTTCGCAATCATCCAGTACTAAAATAACTAGCGCTAAAGACGATGACTTTGAACCATTTGTCTTATGTATATTCTGCAATTGGTGTACATATACAGGGGCAGATCAAGCAGGAACGAGCCGGATGCAGAGACCGGCCAATTTAAGGGTACTCAGAGTCATGTGTAGCGGACGTGTTGAGCCAAAGATGGTTCTTGAGGCACTTCAGCGGGGTGCCGATGGAGTACTTATTGGCGCATGTCATATCGGAGATTGTCATTATGTAGAAGGAAATTTCAAGACAGTACGGAGAATGCCTGTCCTTAGGAAATATGTTGAGCAATTGGGTTTTAATCCCAAAAGAGTTCGCTTGGAACATATAAGTGCTTCTGAAGGGGCAGAACTAACCGAAATAGCCAAAGAATATGTGGAAGAATTAAAGGAAATCGGACCAAATCCAATTAAAGAAAAAAAATAATCATCTCTCTTAATAGAGCATTCATTTAATTTACATGTTATAGATTATAACATATTTATTTGAATAATAGATGAAAATTGGAACAAACCGATCGATAATTCTTGAACCATAATATCTATACGATAATTACTACAGTAATCGATTAATGAATACATCAATTTTTTTTCAAAAAAGAAATGTAAGGCAAAATCAATTATGATTTTGAATAGGAAGTGTAGCCGAAATATTGAAGGATCTATGCTATACTTTACCTTTACCAGGTGATAACTTTCAAAAGTGCAAATAAATATGCTGTCATTCATTATGTCTTTATGAAAGATATGATTCATGAATGAAAGATATAAATCAAATGGGTGACATTGTAGATTTGAAATAAGCTCCATTAAAACTAAAATGGGAATATACAATTGAAACCCTTTAAACTGCACAAATGAATCAAAAATCACTACTACATAATAAAAAACCATGGAGGAATGAAAAATTACAGAACAGACATTAAATTCCAAACTTTTCACCTCAAAGGAATTCTTTCCAATCGAGGTTAAAGCGGATACCAAGGAATTCATAAAATATACTAAGCGTCCTCGTAAAATTAATTCGGAGATAATTGATATTTACGCGAACGATATTCATGTAGGAATGTTTATCGGAATTAAAAAAGTGGATAATACACTTTTCTTCGGACCTTGTGATCTAAACAAATCTCATCATTTTCGCAACATATTAAGTTTCGGGTTTGTGAAACTACTTGAATACTACGGGTTGGATAATGTGGAAATGGTCGTGATTGAAAAACCAGAGGTTATGGCTTTCCGAGAATTTCTAGAGGATTTAGGATTTATTTTGGACGGAAAAGTAATGGAATTAGAATTAACCGATGAAAAGAAACAAAAATTTCTCAACACATTGGAAACATCTTATCCTGAAGTATTAGACAGAGTTGGTCAGATAAAGGAATTAATACTCCGTAATATGATGGATCCCGATGAAAAAGCAGCGGAGAAATCGGCATTAAAGATTATAAAAAAGGTAAAAAACCGGGACAAAATGGGGAGCGAATTTTGGAATTATCGTTCTATCGTTAAATTAAAAAGTATGCTAAATACAGCTGTTCTTCAGCAAGGGAAGGATATATACAGGAATCATTTAGCAACGGCTAAACTTCTTAGAGATAAACTGGTGGGGGAGGAATTTTTTGACTTCTTTGTAAAAACCCTCATATCATCTTTTGAAACCTACATCCGGAAAGCTTACTTGGAGGAATTTTTTAGTGCGATAGATGGAAAATCCGAATTCCCAATACCTTATGTGCAAGAAATGGTTGGAAAACTTAAAGATTTGATTCCTGAAGTCATTGAAAAAGCCAACCAGGATGAATACAGAGAATGGATAGATCGGAGTATGCGGGCTTGGCAAATACGGGAAGATCTCCAAAATGAACAACAAGAAAAGCTCCGAGCTCAATCAGAATTGGATCTCAATGATTTTGCGCCTGTAATCAAATCAAACTATAAACCCATGATAAAATCACTTGTTGATCATTACAATGATAATCAAGTATATTTCGGGGTTGAAAATTGTTTCCAATAAATATTACAGTGAGATTATAAATCCCAAATGTTTCAATTTTTTTAATCAAACATAAAAATTATAAGAAAAGTGAATGATAAATATGGCAACCAAAACAAATTCAGCAGAAAATGCAGAAAAACCCTCGGGCAAAAAATGGGAAATCCTAGTGGTTGACCCAAGAAGGTGTATTGGATGCGAAATATGCGAATCAGTTTGCAGTTTTGCACATGATGGGATTTTTAATCCGGTTAATAGCAGAATAAACCGGGTTAGGATCGAACCAATCATCAATAATGCATTAAATTGTCTAAAATGCAAAGACCCGGAATGTGTCGAGGCATGTGACCTCAATGGCCTTTCCCAAGATCCAGATACCGGCCTCATTAAAGTAGATGAGGATGTGTGTGATGGATGTTGCGCATGTATTAAGGCCTGTCCTTATGGTTCTATAACTCTTCATAGCACAAAGAACAAGGCAATTATGTGCGATCTTTGTGAAGATACCGAGTATGATGAACCCCAATGTGTAGAATATTGTCCTAAAGAGGCAATATTTGTCGAGGAAATTGATGCGGACAAGGATGAAGACCGGTTGGAAACCTTAAAAAGAATCCTGAAGAGAGGATTTCCAGGCGAGGGAATGCTTAATTAGAATACAGATTAAAAAGATTACACTCATCAATCAATAAACAAAATCTAAATGGAAATTAAGAACACATAACACAATGAATTGCACTATTGGATTCAATTTTTTCGCGTTTCGTCCAAGAAATTGGAATTGAAACATACATACAATACAACAAATTAATTAGAATATTGTTATAACATTAAAAAAAATAAAGTGATTAAAATATGACACAAGCAGAAGATTATGCAATCCCCGATGAAGTAAAGGGATATTCACAAATCCGGTTAGATGTAGATTTAACTAACGGGACTATTAAGGAATCAGAAATGTCGACAGAGTTCTGTCGAAACTGGATTGGTGGATATGGATTTGGGGCAAAAGTACTATGGGACGAAATGGAAGGCGGAGAGGATCCTTTAGGGCCAGATAATGTTTTTGTCTGGTCTATAGGCCCATTTCCGGCAACAATCCTACCAACCAGCTCAAAATATGGAGTATTTGCAAAATCCCCATTGACCGATATGTTCGGCATGTCAATATCCTCTGGATCAATCGGCGCCCAAGCACGAAGAGCGGGGATAAATATGATTGTATTCAAAGGAAAGGCACCAGAGCCAGTTTATCTGGTGGTCGATGATGATTTAAGGTATTTGGTACCATGTAAGGATACCGTATGGGGGGAAGATGCATGGGATACAGAAGATATGATTAAGGAAGAATTTGGAGATCCTCGACTTGCGGTCTTGAGTATCGGGCAAGCGGGAGAAAGATTAAGCAAAATGGCATGCATTACCAACGATAGAAATCGACAAGCAGGACGAACTGGTATGGGTGCAGTAATGGGTTCAAAAAATCTAAAAGCAATGTGCTTTAGAGGCACCAAAGGTGTTGGTGTTGCACATCCAGATGAATTCTACAAGATTTCCAACAAACTTATTAAAAAATCTAATGATTCACCCACATCAAAATACCGGGATCTTGGAACCGTAGCAGGATTAAGATTCTACCATGAACTTGGTATGATTCCCGTTCGTAATCACAACGAAGGAACCATAGACGATATTGAGATTTTTAATGGAGATTATATGCGGGACAATTACGTTGTAAAGAAAGTCGGTTGCGCTCAATGTCCGGTTGCATGCGACCATCTCTGTGCCATCCCCGAAGATCATCCACTCTATGAGGAATATGGAGAAACTTTTGGTTCTGTTGATGTTGAGACGGCTTATTCCTTTGGTACTAATTGTGGAACCTTTGATTTCCCAACCGTTATTAAATGCATTGAAATTGCCGACCGGGTTGGAATAGACGGTATTTCAGGTGGTGTCACCGCGGGTATGGCATGTGAATGCTACGAAAAGGGTTTAATTACCAAGGAAGATCTTGGATATGAATTGCCTTTCGGATCTACCAGCAATCTAGTTAAATTTACATATGAAATGGCATCAAAAGAGAATTTTGCAGGAAAAGTATTCGGTGATGGAACCAGACAAGCCGTGGAAAATCTTAAAGAGATGGGTAGAGGAGATGCAAGCCTTTATGCGATCAATATTAAGGGTTTGGAATTACCTGCCTTCGACTTACATGGGATGACTACATTCTCTGTTGGAGAGAGTGTTTCTGTTCGAGGTGCATGTCATCTTCGGAACGGTGCTTATGGATTCGATGCAAAGGGAAAATTTGACAGATTTAAATACGATGAACCACTTGAACGGGGCATTGCAATTATGGAAAAAGAAGACGTGTATGCCATCGTTGATTCCTATATCATTTGTAAATTCACTCGAGGTGTTTATGAAGATGATGCGGAACTGGCTAAGGTATATGAGCTAGTTACGGGCATTCCAATGGATGACAAACACTTATTAAAACGTGGGGAAGCAATTGTAAATCTTTCAAAAATGTTCAATGTGAGAGAGGGATGGACAAGAGATGACGATCATCCACCCAAAAAATTCTTCAAGGTTGCCCATACAAGAGGACCAAATAAAGGGGTTAAGCTAGAAGAAAAAGGATTCCAGAAACTCTTAAGCGGATATTATAAGGCAAGGGGATGGGATGAGGAATCCGGAATTCCAACCGAAAAGAAGCTCAAAGAACTCGGGTTAGACTTTGCAACCTCCGCGCTAAAATAAGTAATAAGAAGCAATATTTTCTTATCGAGATATAATTTTTTTTATTTTCCCTACTTTTCAATCATTTTTCTCATTTATGGAATTCTAGTTCAAGTTTTCAATCCTATATGAAGAGATTCTTATCCAATGCTATTTTTCACAAACATACCAAAAATTATTTTTGGATTAAAGATAAAGAATGAGATATATGAAGCCAATACAAAAAAGAAAACTGAATACTATAGAATTAGGACATTGGAAAGGCTTTCCACCCCCTCAGTATATTTATGGAAATAGAAAATACAAAGGAGTGGCAATAAATCCGCCTAGCTTCGTACCTGGTTCATGGTGCGGGGCAGGAAAAGCACTATTCGACAGACAAAGGGATGAATATCTTCTAACTTCAAGACCTAGGGTGTCAAAAGATAATAAAAGGGGATATCAAGCCAATATTTATGCTTCTGATGATGGAATTAATTATTTCCACTTAGTAGAAAGCTTGTCCAAACAAGAAGTAATGAAAATTACGGGAATAGATGTAAAAAGCATTGAAGGGACCCAACTTTTACGGGATCCTGGCACTAATTTATGGCACTTTTACATATCTATAGATATTGGGGAGGAATTTGTGTGGGGGGGTTTGATGTGGCAAACGGTACTATTAACTGCCCCAAAACTCTCCGGGCCGTGGAAATCAGAAGGTGTAATTCTAAATAATGACCAAAAATACGATGAATTCCAAGCCAGAGATGGGTCAATTGATATTATTGATGGGAAATATTACTGTATTTATAAAGCCAAAGATAAAGAAAAGAATCGAAGGCCAGGATTGGCCACTAGTATTGATGGGATCCATTGGAAAAAGGAAGCCGCATTAACAACCGATGGAAATGATAGGTGTGCATTCCTCTCCGGAAGCTTATTTTCGGCAAGTGGTGGCCCTGTTTTCATTGGGACAGAAATGATTGACAGAATAGATCAGAATGTGGAACATGAAAATGCGGATAAACACGCAGTAAAGCATGGAGGATCTGAGGTGCGATTTATTGCTTATAAGCTTGATCTTAAAAATCTAAACTTAGAGACTTTATTTCGGACAAAATGGAAACCCTCATCACCCTTTGAATATCAAGGGCATCCTTTATTGGGCTATTCAAGTTCCATTCTCGACCTTAAGAACGAGAGATTTCTGATGTACATGGAGGCAATTGATGGGACGTATACGAAAAAGATGGGCTTGAATCATACAGTTGAGCGAGTGCTCGTGTATGAAACGAAGCTCTAAAATACTTGTTAAAAATAGAATTTAATCCTTTTTTTTACTCACAAAAATTAAAAACGACAATCGATGTTCTCAAATCAAAATAGGACTTTAAATAAATAGAGATAATTACATAACTTGATGATATAATAACAGGATAAATAGATATGGCTTTTGACAATTTCATGAAGCAATTATTTAAAAAGATCTCATTAAATCAAGCAATTTCGGGTTATTCCATTGGACCAAGGGAAAAACAGATCGATATCGTACTTCAACCGCGAGAGAAGGTATCGAAAATAGAATTTCTTCCCTCTATATTAAAGAAAAAAAAACATCATTATGTTATTGAGTTTAAAAGCCATGGAGATGTATTTAAGGAGAATGATGTTGCAAAAACAGCAATGTACAAATGGGGCTATTGTTACACCGAAAAGTTGCCCATCAATCTTTATAAACATTTAATTGGTTGCATGATAATAACTAAAAAAGAAAGATGGTTCACCGATGCTATTCAAAAGGGGATATTTGAAAAAACAAAATATCAAGGAATATACAAACACGCCCAGGGTACTATTGATTATGTAATTATTATTAATGAATTAAAACTACTTAAAGAAAACCTTGGACTCTTACTTAATGCATCTAACGAAAAATTAAAGGATGTATTGCATTTTATGCGAACCAATCATTTTATTCAAAACAATATATTGGAAAATTATTTATACTCAAAATGTTTCTTATTAAATGAGAGTGAGGATGAAGAACTAATGGCAGAAGTAAAGAAGATATTACAGCATAAACATGAAAAGAGTATTAGGAATGCTGTAAATATTATCGGTTTGGAAAAAGTCATTGAGTCCGTGGGCTTAGAAAAAGTCATTGAGTCCGTGGGCTTAGAAAAAGTCATTGAGTCCGTGGGCTTAGAAAAAGTCATTGAGTCCGTAGATGATGAGGAATATTTATTTAAAAAGGTTTTAAACAAAATTGGGAAAGAAAAAATGAAAAAAATGCTCTCCAACCAAGAAGATAAAAAATAAAAATAATCATATAAAAAGATGTAATGGGATTTTCATCCCGCTTTATATTCTCATTATCCCTAATAGAACTTCAGATTTTTATTCTTTCCCAATTTACGCTAAATTTATTTTGAATTTGTGCATTTATACAAGTGATGACAAATTCCTCAATTTTACGAGAAGAATTAGCTAAACATGATCTGACGGTGAGTGCAAGCGTATGTTATAATTGTAGTACGTGTGTAAATAGCTGCCCAGTATCTAGAATTACTGAAGGCAGATATAATCCTCGAAAAATCATTCAACTGGCGAATAGTGAGTATGAGGACAAATTATATGTAAATTTAGAACCAAATACATGGGAATGCACTATGTGTGAATTATGTCATGAGGATTGTCCCCAAGGTGTTAATTTACATGAAATACTTCTTTTAGTAAAAAATGTTATTTCTAAAGAATATGAATGCCCAAAGCACCATCTTGCAGAGGCCGAGTCATTAACCGAATTTGGAAAGGCAATTCCGTCCTCCCGATCAATTGAACGTAGAAGGGAGCAGTTAGGATTGCCAGAGGTAAAAGAAACAGACGTGCAAGAAGTCTGTAAGCTCATCCAAATGAGCACAATTGCCGAATACGGTTTAGAGCCCCAATGCCCGGAAATGAAAAAACGACTGGAAGAGCGAAAGAAAAAGAAGGCAAAACGTAAAAAATTACGAAAGGAAAGATTACAAAAAGAGGAGAACGATAATGAGTGAGCAAACGGTTCCTGAATATGACCCTGATTACGATACGGACAAGAAATATGATTGTAATTTCTTCCCCGGATGTACTATTTCAAACAGACTTCCATTTATTGAAAAAAGCTCCAGATTAGTTTTCGAGAAGTTAGGTGTCGTCTTTCATGATAAACCCTTTGGGTGTTGTCCAGATCCAGTAGGGATCCGTTCTATTGATATGGAAAGCTGGTTTGTTTTAGCGGCTAGAAATTTAGCTATTGCAGAAGAAGACAATTATCCTATGATCATTATGTGCAATGGATGTGCAGAAACTCTTGTATCTGCCGTGAATGAACTGAGACATGATGAAAAAGTGCTCAAAGAAGTAAATGATGAACTTAAAAAGGTTGATCGAAAATATAAGACACAAGTAAGAGTTTATCACTTCGTGGACGCACTTTACCGGAAAATCGGTACCAAGAATATTAAAAAGATGGTGGAAAGACCTCTTGAGAATATTAATTTAGCAGTACATATTGGGTGTCATTTCTTCCGACCAGAATCCGATTTAGGGTATAAGAATCCCGAAAGAAAACAATATTCTCAGAAGATTATGGAGGCTTTAGGTGCAAATGTAATCGATTATGAAGAAAAAGACCTCTGTTGTGGATATGCGGCATCCCTACAGGACAATGATATTTCTCTGGGTATTCTCTATGAAAAATTAAAGAGTATCAAAGAAGCAGGTGATATAGATGCAATTGTGGTAAATTGTCCTACATGTTTTCAACAATTTGAAAATGGACAGAGATTAGTAAAAAGAAAATATAATCTTGATGTAAATATTCCAATATTATATGTAACTGAAGCAATGGCACTTGCATTTGGATTTGATCCAAAGGAATTGGGATTTAAATATCATCGGGTAAAATTACGAAATTTTCTGAAAGAAAAGGGATTTACGGAAAAAAAATCTAAGAAAAAATAAAATTGACTCGGTAATGTCAAAATGAAACAGATTCCGAGATTTTCTTTTTTTGAATTATTTTAGGTAATTATTTTAGCCAAATTCTTTAGATAATATAGGAAATTGGATTCGAAAAAATTTTGATAAGAAATTTAGGATATTTAAAAATCTAAGGAAAATACTTTTTGTTTTCTGTCTTTCCCCGCTTCATACTCTCTTCTTTCTTTAAGATGTGCTTGAATCTCTCTAAATACGCTGGTGAGAGGAATGTTTACGGGACAATTGACCTCACATTTACCGCATGAAATACATGTATCTCCTACGTGGGCAAATCGAGTAATGAGAAATGTTCTCTGGTCAATCTCTTTTGCTTTCAGCTTTTCATGAATATTACAAGATTTACAAAAGCAAACCGGGCATGATCTTACACACATACCACATCCCACACATGTATCATAAAGACAGATCTTCTGATTTACTGGTTTGGATTTCCAATCCTCATAATCATTTAACCTGTTTTTTTCACAAGTTTCCATTAAAGATTGGGCAATTTTAGAGTATTGATCTTCAAAACCGCCATCCACCTTTTTGGAATCCCATTTCATATCTTCAATCAATAATTCTGCCTTAGTAGAATTGGGAGTTAATATGAATTCCTCGGATTTCTCTGGGAGGGCATAGGTTGAAATAAGGACATCAGCTGCAGGATGGCTCTTGCGTGAGCAACACCTACAATTTTTATTAATATCAATTTTATCGCCCAATTCGAACTTTTTGATGTTTCCATCATCTAATTTCAATATGAGCTCCTTTTGAGTCAATCTTTCATACACAATTTTTTCTTCATCAAAATCAAGGGTTTTTCTAAAGAACATCCTTTTATCTTTCCCCCCGATATAACCTGCATCCTCAAAGCTTATAAGGAAAAGATTGTCAAAATCCGCTTGTTTCTTTTTATCAAGCTCAATTAGGGCCCTAACATCACATGCATGGCCTATTATTGCTATTTTTTGATTTAAGGATTTTCCGGACATTCGAATTTTATTTGCCGCGGAATTGATACTATTATAATTATAAACCATTAATTGTGAGAGGGGAAAGTCTGTTAAATCCTGCTTTTCTGAGATAAACTTGGGATTTATAGTATATCTATTTCTCTTTCCTTCTCCTGATAAAATTTCAGAAACCTCTTCTTTTTCCAATAATTTTTTCAAGAAACCAATAAAATCGTCTTTTGAAATTTTATACCTCATTAATTGAGATATATATTTTAGGCTCAATAAAATTTTTTATTTTACTCTATAAAGCCCTCAATGGGAAACTAGTGGAACAAAAGTGGGAAATCAAATGAATTTAAGTATATAAGATAGATAATCCAATCTAAGAAAAATTAATTAGAGGGAAAATGCTTTTCTTACCTAGAACTAAAATTCACAATTTATGAAATTCGATGACTCAGTGTGATCATTAAAACAGAGGAAAAAATTATAATGTATATCACTGGGGAGAATATCATAACTAAAGGGAACGAATAATTCATGAGTAATGAAAATCAAGAAGTTAGGATTTTTGTTGCTCTTTGTAAATGTGGTGTAAATATTGCCGGGGTAATTGACATGGAGGAGCTAGCCGCTTATTCTGAGAAATTACCTGGGGTAGTAGATGTCACTACTGATCTTTCACTATGTACCACAGCTGGTGCAGATCTAATCAGATCACATGTAGAAGATTCCAATGCGAATAGAGTATTAGTAGCTGCATGCACCCCAAAAACCCATGAGCCGGTATTTGAAGCAGTACTTGAAGATATTGGCTTAGACCCATCTTATTTGGAATTTGTTAATATCCGAGAACATAGCTCATTGGTTCATAAAGAAAATCCAAAAGCTGCCACAAACTTTGCTAAAGAAGCAGTATACGCGGCAGTTTTAAGGGCTCAAGTATCGGAAAAAATTCCAATCAAACAAGTACCCGTCACAGAAAGTGTACTAGTCATTGGGGGAGGGGTTGCAGGAATCAGATCCGCCTTGGAGTTAGCAGATCAAGGAATTAAGGTATACCTTGTTGAGCAAAGTCCCACAATTGGCGGAAAAATGAGCATGTTAGACCGTACCTTTCCCACAGACGATTGCAGTATATGAATTCTGGGGCCCGAGATGCTCGAGGCCCAACGGAATGAAAATATCGAACTGTTCACCTTAGCGGATATCCATGATATTGATGGATATGTTGGAAATTTTGAAGTTGATATTGTCCAACATCCCAGATACACGAATAGTTCATGCAATGGGTGTGGTGACTGTATGGATGTATGCCCGGCCATGGCTCCCAGCGAATTTGATTCTGGACTTGGTGCGCGACCTGCGATATATGTTTCTTTCGCACAAGCAGTACCCATGAAGGCTCAAATCGATATGGATT
>CAZEPC010000092.1:0-13487 GCA_964513765.1 uncultured archaeon | reverse complement strand
TATCGAAATTGATGAAGAAAATAGGTACGCAATCATTGAACCAGGTGTCACTAACGGTGAATTATGGGCATATATGTCAAAATATCATCCCGATTGGGTTCCCCCAATTGCAGATGGTGCTCCACCGGCAGCAACAGTCTTGGGCGATGGAATCGAACGGGGTTTCTCCCTTGTTACCAGCTCAATGGGTCCACAAGGAGAAATATTCATGGGTGCAGAGGTTGTCGTACCAAACGGAGACATTTTGAATTACGGGTCAATGGCGCTTAATGGGGCAAAACCATTTTACAGATGGGGCTTGGGACCGGAACTTTTCTCAACCCTTATGGGATCCCAAGGTACTATGGGAGTTGTCACTAAAGGTGTCGTAAAGATATTTCCACATCCAGAATTTAAAACAATCAAAGCATACGCAATGGGTAATCCCTACGATATGCAAGATTTGACTTTAGACATTGGAAAACTGGAATTTGGTGCCGCACATAACCATGTAATGGTACAAGGTGGCAATTGGCCTTTAGTAATGACCAGATGGCCAAAGGATAAAGTTCCGAACGATTACGAGTTTTATAAAAAGATCGGAATTCCAGAATGGTGGATGAACTGGGAAACTTGGGCCCAAACACAAGAAGAACTCGACACTGCGCTGAAAACCATTGATAAATATGCAGAGAAATATAAGAAATCGGATAGATGTAGAGATCCAGATGCGATTCGAGAATGGAAACTTCATCCAAAACAAATCGAATCCCGATTGAAAAAGCCCAATAAAATTGCAATTCCTTACAGTTTTTGGGAAGCAGGATTTCTCTTTATTACGTGGTATACCCCATGGAATGAGTGTGCGGAATTTGCCGAAGTGTATAATTCAATATTGAAAAAATACGATTTCCCTGAAGTTATGTGGATTGCCAGTATTGAAAGATGCAGACAAGCAATTTGTATGCCTATCGTATGCTTTGACAGCAGCAAGCCAGAGGACTTCCAGAGAGTTCAGGATATGAACAGAGAAACTACCGAAATTTGTTTGAAAAAAGGATGGGTAAATTATCGACCAGATCCATATATCCACTCACCAATGACATATTCCAAGGCAGGAACATATCTAAAATATCTGAGAAAAATCAAAGAGATGTTTGATCCGCAATATATCTTACATCCAGGAAGATTGATGTTACCATAAGGAGTAAATGAAAATGGAAAGATTAGAAGAATTAAAAGGAGATATATATAAGTGTATTCACTGTAAAGCGTGCCGATTTGCCTATTCAGGTGAGCCGGATAAGAAAGGTATCGGAAAACACGAAGGTGTTGGAGGAGATGAAATGCTCTATGAAGGGATGGTTCAAGCATGTCCTGCGGGTATTCAATACGGCTGGGAAGCTTATTGGAATGCGGGTAAAGTTTGGATAGCCAGAGCTTTATTAGAGGGAGAACTTAACTTTGAAGAGCACGGGGAAGACATTGCTGATGTAATTTATCCTTGTATTACATGCGGAATGTGCGGAGCACAATGTGAAAATCAAGTAAGAACGGTTGAAATCATTGAAGCACTTCGGGCAGCAACCATGGAAGCAGGAGTGAAACCCAGAGATCGACATGCTTTAGTACAGAAGATTAACGCAAAAGAAAATAATCCCTATGGCGGAAAGAAAGATGAACGGACCCAATGGGTAAAAGATGCAGGTTATGAAGACATTTTAAATAAAGACACTAAAGTTGCCTATTATGTTGGTTGTACTGCCTCATATAGGCAAAAAAATGTTGCAGAAGCAACTGTCAAATTATTTAAAAGATTAGGTTATGATTTCACGGTTTTAGATGATGAATCATGCTGCGGATCACCCTTCTTTAGAGTAGGCTTGATTGATGAGGCAACCAGAACTATGAAACATAATCTGGAACGATTCAATAAATTTGACATGATCTTGTTCTCTTGTGCTGGATGTTATAGAACTTTTACCGTAGATTATCCAAAATGGGCAGGAGATGATGCAATTGAATTTAAAACCATGCATGCCATGGAATTAGTATCTGAACTAGTGAAAAAAGATCGAATCAAATTCAAAGAGCATCCAGATCTAAAAGGAAAAACGGTAACCTACCACGATCCTTGCCACACAGGGCGACACTATGGACTCTGGTACAAGGAGCGTCTCATTGAACAATCCGATAATTTATTCTTGGATATGAGAAGTATAAACAAGATTTTAGATGAGTGGTTTGAAGTACCCAGAAGAATCATCAAGGCACTGCCGGGAATTAAATTCAACGAAATGTACCGGATTAAAATGGATTCTTTCTGCTGCGGTGCTGGCGGCGGTGTAAGAGCACAATATCCGGAGTTTAGTATCAAAACCGCATCTCGAAGATGTGATGAGGCTAATGCCGTGGAAGCAGATTTCCTCCTCACCGAATGTCCATTCTGCTGGAGGAATTTATATGATGCAAATGAACAATATGAACATGGTTTGAAGGTAATGACCATCTTGGAAATGATTTCAACCTATGATCTTATTGAAGATATTGAAAAAATTCCGATTGAGGAAGCCTATAGGGAACCAAAAATCGAGAAATACATGCCAAAACAAAAAGAATAAATCATATAAGCAAGAAAAAAAACCACTCCAATCTTTTAATAGAGATTGGAAAAAACATTTTTTTTATTTTCTGTTATTTCTTTTTATTATTATTTAAATGGCGCATAAGTTCTAAGAGTTTTTCTGCCGCTTTCATTGGGCCGCTTTTCTCCATCCCTTTAATCCCTAATCTGGTTCGGATCTGCCCCATGAAAACCCCACTTTCCATCATATGATCAAAGAATTTGACCGCGAGTTTATCATGTAGGTCTTTATAAGCAGGGACACCAAATGGATTGACGAAATATGTTTGTTGTAATCCGGTAGAAGTTGTGGTTCCTTTGGCCATTGCTTTGCCCTCTCTGAAAACTTGTAATGCTTCTTCGGTCGTTTCAAATTTCTCAATAATGGAATGTTCCTCGTCAATTTGCTGATAGTTATTAGCATAAAGTACCAAATCAATTTTGGTCCCTTGGTTAATATGATGAAGCGCAGTAATTGGAATTACCACCCGGGAATTTACTTGGCTTACATTCATGAAGATTGCCCTGTCGATTGCACCGAAAGTAGAAGAGGGAGAAAGGTCATCAAGTCTTAGAAATGCCCCGATCTCAGTCCCAAATCCTAAAACTTCCCCATCTTCGGAAATGTCTATTGAACCCATATCATCGGCGATTATGATAATATCAGATATCTTATTAGCCCCTAATTTTCGAAACGCCTCCAGAGTCTCAGATTTTCCAGCGCCAGAGTCCCCGATGATCAAGACACTCATATCAATCCCGCCTTCCATTTTAATGCGGGTTAAGGATCCATGGTAAGGAAGCTTAAGATCCTTCATTTTAATGCTATTGTGAAGGGTGAGAATCATTTTTTTCAAATACCCGAAGTATCCATACTCGGGTCTGCCAGGGATCGCACCAACTAAGATACCTGATTCCTCATCATCATGAAATACAGTAGGATATTTTGCTAAGCCATCTAAAGCTCCCCCTTGTACCCCGTAGAAATATACACCATCTGGCGTCTCTTGGAGATCCTCATCCGTGGCAATTTCAAAAAGATTAGCCATTGAAAAAGCCAGCTCATAAAACATTTTATGCACATATACAAGTATGGTGAGATCTCCGACCTTCGCAGGGTAACAAAGCCATTCGTTTGAATTAATCGAGACTAAATCAACGGGGTTTTTATCAATTTTTTGGAAGACCCCAGTTCTTTTATTCATAGGGGGATCCAATACGATGGGAGGATTTAAAAGAATCTGACGCATAATTCCCACATTTGAAACCTTCTCGGAATACTTCAAAGGTAAAGGAATCTCCATTGGTATCGCATTAGCCGCAAATCCCGCACCAGCTCTAACTTGCCTGTATACATTAGGATGGGCGTCGATAATATTTTCTTGAACGTCTCGGTAGGTGCCCCGGACTAAATCCGTCAGCTTTTCAATGGTGTCATTGAATGTTCGGTATGGCCGTTTATCAATCCGATTATCACTACTTCCCATAGAAATAATAAACCGATCATATGATCTCCAATAATCATAAAGAAATTCGATATAATTGAATAAAGTTTGTTTATGATGAAGAAAGCATTCGGAATCGGGTACAATTCGGGTCACTTTCTCGATCGGGAGTAAAATTAAATGTTTAAAAACTTCCACCAGTAAATCAACATGTTTATCTTTTACAGTGTCGGTTTCGAACATTTCTAATAAATATGATTCACGATTTCGTAAATTTTCAATAGAATGTTTCACAATCTCTTTAAATAAATCGCTTGAAACAAGTTCTGCAGGTTTTCCGCAAATATGTCCTTTGATATTAATAATTACTTTATCTTCTGTAATGTTAAAATTTGATTCTGGAATTGTTTTCCACCTCATTTTTTGGGCAACATCTTTAAAAACATGGTCGAGATCTTTGATTCTATCCACACGGATTGAATATCTCTTTTCCCGAACAACCCTCTTATACTTAAGTATGCCGAAATCATATAATTTCTTAAGATGCTTTGAAGTTGAAGAATTACTTAAGTTAAGCCTTTTGGCTATATCTTGTACATTCAAAGATCCTTGAGCCGATAAAAGATGTATGATCTTTCTTCTAGCATCGGAATAGATTGCTCGGGCTAATTGATCTTCTGCCATCTGATCTCAAATAATGTAATAATTCATTGCTTTTATGTTGAATGGTTTATCATCTTGGAAACTATGAAAGTGTAGATCATATATTAATCACATATTCAAAAAAAAGATGAAAAGGCTAATCAAGAGATAAATTCTTGGAAGAGGTGTCTTTCTGTTTTTTCTTCTTTAATTTTACTGAAAGAGGCATTGATGCACCCAAAATCAGGCCAAACACTATGCCTAATATAACATCTAGTGTTCCAAGAAAATTTTGCCCAATGCCAATCCAAAGTACAGAAATCGTATAGGGAAGCAGTAAAAATACCGCAGAAAGTAAGCCGGGGTTATATCCTTTAGAATTTATCTGAAAGATTCCTCCATGGCCCACCACATTCACTAACTCAAAAATTACAAAAATTAACCCAAACCATGGAACAATTTTTGCAAGCGAAGCCGAAATTATGATTAAAACCCATATACCAATATTAATGAAAAATATCATTTTCTCGCTTAATATCGGATTTTCTTTTGGATTGGAAGGTGATAATACCGTATCTGTGCTAAAAAAATGCTTAAACTCACCAGGATATACATATTCTTCAAATTCGTGTATCATTAACAAAGGCAGATGCAACCAATAGAGCCATGACAATAAATAGGGTTTTCTGACTTCAATTGACCAAATCATGATCGCCAAGATGATAATAGATAAAAGTCCTCCAATTTTTGGCCAAATGCGATTAATTTTCGAAAGATTCATTTGTTTGTACTCCTTCCTTTGTTCCTGTTCTTTTTTCTCTATTTCTTTTAATTAATAGAATTTTATGTATAAAAGTTTAACTTATATAGAATCAAGAAAATCTCCATAAACTCAAAAAAATAGAAAAAAACCAAAAAATTTTATTGGATTAAAATTAAATAATAACAACAAGAGATATTTTATCTCAGAAGAAATATCACATAGGAAAAGTCGATTAAAATGTCAGTAGATTGGGATAAAGCTAATGAAAAGCCCGGAAAGAAGCAAAAAGTCGAAGGTCGATATCTTTTAGATCAAAGGAAGAAAATTCAAGACTTAGAAGCAGAGTTACAAAAAACCTCTGAGGATTTAAACAAAACTAAGACAGAATTGGATTCTGCAAAAGGAACGATCTCCGAACTTGAAGCAAAGGTGGAAAATTTAAACTCAACCATTTCGGGACTTGAAGAAGAAAAAAGCGGCTTACAAGCGAAGATTTCCGAATTAGAAGAAGTAAAATCTAATTTAGAAGGAAAAGTAAATGAACTGGGGACAAAGATTAATGAATTAGAAGGAAATATCAGTAATCTTAACACAGAAAAAAGTGATCTCCAAGGAAAGATTGAGCAACTGAATCAAGAAAAAGCCCAGCTTAGTGAAGAAAAGAGCAATGTTGAACAAGAACTCAATAATCTTAAGGGTGAAAAATCTGATTTAGAGGCAAAATTGAATGAAGCCAACGAAAAAATTGGTCAGCTTGAATCAACGGTACAAGAAAAGATGAATCAAGTGGATCAACTCAACGCCCAAATTCAAGAAAAAAATGCAAAAATTGAGGAACTCAACAATCAATCTTCACAAAAAGATAATAAAATCTCAGAGCTTGAAGGGCAATTATCGGAAAAGGACGCAAAGATTTCCGAGCTTGAAAGTAAGGTATCTGAAGCACAATCTACAATTGAATCTAAGACGGATCAGTTATCAGGTCAGCTTGAAGAGAAGCAAAATAAAATTCAAGAATTAGAAGCAAAAGTAGAAGAATTGAATGGTTCAGTGGCGGAAAAAACCGGCAAGGTTCAGGAACTTGAGGCAAAAGTGACCAGCATTCAATCAGAAACCCAAGAGGAGATCTCGGAGCTCCAAGCCAAGCTTCAAGAAAAAGAAGGACAAGTAGAAGAATTAGAAGAGGATCTTGTATCCAAGCAAGAGGAAATGGAAGAGATGGAGGCGAAGATTAAGGAACTCGAGCCACCTGTACCTGATGTGTCCGAATATGGTTCAGAAGACAGGGTCATTTGTCCGATGTGTAATTCCACGGAAGTAAAAGAAGTGGAGGACAAAACCCAAGTTATGAGCTACGTGGGGCATATGCCCTTGTATAAGAAGAAAAAAGTCTGCAAGAAATGCGGATATGAATGGGAATAATTAATATCTTTAAATAATTTCTTCACTCCAATCCAATCTCCCAGAGAGGCGATTGAGTTTTATTTTCATTTTTTTTACTTCTTACCCCATATTGTTTTTATTTGGTTCTTATTTTAATCATTCAATCCTCAATTAATCTTTTCAAAGATGAAGTGTTATCCAAAGTGTATTCTTATATCCATATTCCATATAAATTCCAATGATTTTGTTTGTGAATTTAGCTATGCATAGAATCTACAATAAGTGAATGAAATGACATCTAACGCAAAAAATAAGGAAAATGAAAATTCTGAAAAAAGGGATACGGAATATCAACCCCTCATTACCGCAAATTATAATAAAAAAGGGGCTCAATTTATCGTGTTTTTGGAATACTGTGCAATCATTCTTATTATCCTCTTCACAAATAAATATTTTTACCAATATATGTTTGAGGAAAACTTGTGGTTAATAACGCTTTTACCTTTATCTATATATGGACTCATTTGGCAGTTTGCGCTTTATTCTTTGATTATAGGGGGAATTATTTACAAGATCTTGGTTAAGATTGAACCACCTAAAGAAGGGACATTTGAACTGGATGGAAGAGAATTCCACTTCTATTGTTATCGATTTTGGATTGCGTACTATACACTATGGACATTAAGGGCAATGCCCCTTCCTTGGGTAGATATGTATGGATTTAAATTATTCGGGGTAAAGGTTGGAAAAGATGTGGTGCTGTATGATTCTTGGATAGATATTGAGTTCGTTGAGATTGGAGATCATGTTATGCTTTCCCTGAATACGGCTGTTTTTTCCCATTGCATATATAGGGATAAATTCTTGGTTCAGAGAGTTGTTGTTGAGAAAAACGCCATCGTTGGGGCAGAAGCTTTAGTGGCGCCCGGCACTCATATCGAGGAAGGTGCCATCATCGGAGCGGCGAGCACCACCCACATTGGACAGAGGCTGAAAGATTATAGGATCCATGTCGGCACTCCTTGTAGTAAAACTTTCCCCATTAGGATAGTGGAAAAAGATGAGGAGAATGAAAATGAAGAAAAGAAAGGTATCAAAAAATCGAAGGAGGAGAAGAGATAGATGACAACCCCTGTGAGCACCAAACTGGCACCCACTACACTAGTGGATCCTAAAATTCGTCGCAGATATTATCATGTATACCTTATTCAAATGTGGATCTCATTGCTCCCAGCAGCGTTCATAGGGTATTGGTTTTATTACCCCGGGGATGAACCCTATTTACTCCAGAGCATCTGGAATATGGAATTATGGGCCATTTTTATCCTCACACCGCTTATTATTGCCTTGATGTATATTTCAACGGTCATTTGGGCAGCCATCATTACAAAGATCAGAATTGGGTATTTGAATATGCGAAGAAAGCCCAGAGAAGGGGTTTTCAAGCGGGATAAGAACGATAAAGATTATCTATACTGGAATAAGCGGAATTTTGCCCGTATGTTTCTTTTTTGGCTGCTTCATTCAACACCGTTCACTTTTATGAAGACTTATTTTTCCTACAAATTTTTTGGGGTTAAGATTGGGGAGAATTCCGTAATCAATCATATTTGGATGAGTCCTGAATTTGTATCAATCGGGGACAATGTTAAGATCGGGCAAGGAAGTTGCATCTATTCCTTTATGTTTGAGCACGACAAGCTTCTGGTTGCCGAGGTGGGGATTGAGGATAATGTTTTGGTAGGTCCCCAATGTGTTTTCTTACCAGGAACAAAAATCGAAAAAGGAGTCACCGTGGATGCGGGTGCATTTAGCCATCCTTTTTCCACCCTTGAAGAAGGAGAGACATATAAGGGAACCCCTGTAAAAAAGATAGGGAAAGCAAAAGGGAATGGAAGAAACAAAGATAAAAAGGATGGAAGAAACAAGGATAAAAAGTAAGAAATTTATCATTAATCCTTATGACAATTTCACTTTTTTTTCAAAAATTTTAAATTTTCTTTTTCCTTTAATTAATCAAATCAATATCTGTACGATACTACGAGTGCCTATTAATATGAGCTTATTACAACAAAAAGAACAATTAGATTCTTTATCACATTTAAGGGTAGAGATTTTACCTTTATTAGTTGTAGTATTAAGCCTATTAGTAGTAGGACTCGTAGTTCTCTTATAAGCAATCCAATATAAGCCTTGTAAGAGAAGAACTTTTTAATACACTTAACTCATTTTACGAGGAGAGATTAAAAATTAAAGGAACAGAGATAATAAAAGAAGTCTTAAAGGAAACAGAAAACACAACCATATTCGGATATCCGGGCGGAGCAATCATGCCGTTCTACGATGCAATATACAAGGACGAGGATTTTACCCAAGTCCTTATGCGTCATGAACAGAGTGCAGGACACGCTGCGGAGGGATATGCGGTCGCATCCGGGAAGTTGGGGGTTTGTTGTAGTACCAGCGGTCCGGGCGCCACCAACTTGATCACTGGATTGGCCAATGCATACTACGATTCAAGTCCAATTCTGGCGTTTTCCGGGCAAGTTCCCACCCAATTAATTGGGAATGATGCATTCCAAGAGGCAGATCTGATTGGATCCACCATGGCAATCACGAAAAACAATTATCAAGTGAAAGACATCAAGGATCTAGGAAGAATGTTTAAGGAAGGAATTTACATTGCCACCAGCGGCAGGCCAGGACCCGTGTTTATTGATCTCCCTAAAGACATACAGAATGCAGAATGTAATATGAATGAACCCATCCCAGAGAATATACATATAATTGGGTACAATCCCATCACTTTCTCCAAAGGTGCGAAATTTCAAGTGAAACGGGCTTTAGATATCCTCATGAAAGCCAAATATCCGGTAATCATAGCAGGGGGCGGGGTTCAAATAGCGAATGCCCACGAAGAACTAAAGAAGTTTGTAGATTTATTAAAGATCCCGGTGGTCTATACCATGAAAGGTAAAGGAGTCATCTCAGATGAAAACCCAAATGTATTAGGAATGTTGGGGATGCACGGGCGAAAACAATCTAATTTCGCCATTAGCGAATCTGATGCAATTATTGCCATCGGATGCAGATTCAGCGATCGGATCACAGGAAAGTTGGAGGAGTTTCCAGGACAAGCAGGCGCGAAAATAATTCACGTGGATATAGATACCGCAGAGATTGGGAAAAATGTCCCGGTTGATGTACCCATTGTAGGAGATGCACGTCTAGCCCTTCAAGAGTTTAATAAACAAGCTGAGAAACGCCTAAGTAAAGGTGAGTCTACAAATAATTGGTGGCCTAAAGTCATCGGAGAACTTAAAAAATCAGTTGGAATCCCAAATGTAACCAAAAAAGGGCCAAAAGGGAGAATTTATCCAGAAAAAGTTATGTATGAACTAAATCAAGTGTTAGACCCCGATGATATTGTTGCTACCGAAGTCGGACAAAATCAGATGTACGCTGCCCACTACCTTAATTTGAGAAAGCCCAGAACATGGCTAACATCTGGAGGGTTGGGGACTATGGGTTTTGGATTTCCGGCCGCAATCGGGGCAAAAGTTGCCAAGCCCGATTCTGAAGTGTATGTGGTGTCAGGCGATGGATCATTCCAAATGAACATCCAAGAGCTTGCAACGGTGAAACAACACGGGATTAAGGTGATAATCTTAGTCTTAAATAATAGATACTTGGGAATGGTTCGGCAGTGGCAAGAATTATTCTTTGACAGTCGCTATGCAGGGACCTGTCTTGGAAAAGCATGTGAGACTGGTGAAGCGCCAGACCTAGAGTATTGGCCCGATTTCGTTCAAGTCGCCGAGGCATATGGACTTCAGGGTTTAAGGGTGGAAGATCCGATGAAAGTAAGAGGGGCAATTGAGCAAGCACGGGAATCCGAGGAAACATTTGTGATCGATTTCCAAATTGAAGAAGAATCAAATATTCTTCCAATGCTTGCACCTGGAGCCGCCATCAATAAATTTATTACTAGAAAAAGGGATCAAAAATCACTTTACGATTGGTTTAATCGACTACCACGAACTAAGGGCGAGTTAGAAAAATGGACCGCCCATTTAACGGAGGAGGACGCATACGATGTCTACAAGTGATATCTTGAAAAAGGTTGTCATTGGAATGTTAGTCCATGACAAACCAGGGGTTATGATGAAAATTACCGGAATGTTTGCCCGGAGAGGATTCAATATTGCATCCATCACGGTTGGTGCCAGTGAAAGACTGGGCTTTTCCCGAATCACCATCGTGGCGGAGGGCGATGAAGTTGTCCTTGAACAAATCATCAAGCAATTGAACAAACTTATTGATGTGGTAAAAGTTCAACACCTTAATGCGGCAAAAACCAATCTTAGGGAATTTGCATTGGTCAAGGTGTCCGCAAAAAATAATAAGGACCGACAGGAGATACTAACCCTCGTGGAAATTTATCGGGGAAAAGTAATCGATGTCACGAGTAAAACTATGACCGTTGAAATAATCGGATCCCAGAAAAAGATAGAATCTTTCATCGAACTCTTAGGAGACGTGACCCATATTCGAGAGATCGTAAGATCAGGAATTGTTGCACTCTTAAAAGGCGAGGATTCCATTTCTCTTGACTAAACCGGAAAGAACTAAGAATTGGGTATGAATTGTGAATACCAAAAGAATCAAATGGAGAATTTCAAAATCCAAAAAAATAAATTTTTTGCTTTTTTTTTACCCTTACTATAATTAATATAATTAACATAACTGATCAATTAATTGATTAGTTACTTTCAATCAACAGAATGTGAAAAAAATGGTAATTTATAGAGATAAAGATGTTTCGGATGATGTTATGGACTTAGTTCATTCCAAAAAAATTGCAGTTATCGGGTACGGATCCCAAGGAAAAGCACAATCCAATATGATGAAAGACTCTGGATTAGATGTAATTATTGGCGCCAGAAAGGGAGGAAACTCCTGGAATAATGCAAATGAAGATGGTTTCGAAGTATATGAAATAGATAAAGCAGCAGAATTGGCTGATGTAATCCATATTCTTATTCCGGATGAAGTCCAGAAAAATGTGTATAGCGACCAAATTGAGCAACATATCACCGAGGGAAAAACCTTATGCTTCTCTCACGGATTTAATATCAGCTTTGACCGAATTGTTCCACCAGAAAATGTCAATGTAATAATGATTGCACCCAAGTCTCCGGGTCCCTCGGAAAGGAAGGCATATTTAGAAGGGTTTGGAGTACCCGCTTTATTGGCCGTTGAACAAGATGCAAATGGGAACGCAAAGAATATCGGATTAGGAATGGCTAAAGCAATGCATTTCACTAAGGCAGGAGTCATCGATCTTAACACGTTAGAAAGTAGAGCAGATGTATCTCCTTTTGACAAGGAAACTTTCACCGACTTGTTTGGCGAGCAATCTGTATTATGCGGTGGTGTGTCCGAACTTATTCAAGCAAGCTTTGAAGTGATGGTCGAACGGGGATATCCCCCAGAAATGGCATATTTTGAAGCATGCCATGAACTTAAATTAATCACCGACCTTATTTATGAGGGCGGAATAGAGCACATGTACAAGAAGGTCTCGAATACCGCAGAATACGGCGGAAGAACTCGGGGAAAAAAGGTTATTGACAGAGATGTCGTTAAGCCCGTCATGAATGAAATGCTTGATGATATTGAACAGGGTAATTTTGCAGATGAATGGATGAAAGAAGCCGATGCGGGTATGCCCAAGCTCAACAAAATGAGAAAAGAAGAGGGCTCAAACCAACTGCAAAAAGTCGGGGATGAATTACGACAGCTCTTTGAAAAACCCGATTTAGAATAAAATATATCCTTAGGAATGCTTTTTTTCCTTCTTTCTTTTAGCTCGTAAAAGAAATAGCTTTTTAACATGTAATATACTATCCAATAATATGGATCCCATCAAGATTAGAGACCCCGAAAGAGTTACGGAAAACCAAAACGCAAATGATCAGCTGCTTTATTTTACATCCTCCAGCCTCTGGCAAGATGATAGCAAGGTCGTGTTTCTCAGCGATCGATTTAAGGGGCACCCCAATATTTTTCTTAAGGATCTCACATCTGGAAAAGTAAACCAGCTCACTTTCAATCAAAAGGCATATCTCAAATCTTATGTCTATTTTGATGGACTCCCCTATGAAGGACTGGGAAAGGCATCTATAAGTCTACACTCACCAACTGGAACGGTGTATTATATCCAAGGGAGAGAAATACGAAAGATATGTGTGAAAGACAATGGAGATGTACACGAGGAAACAATTGCCAAATACCCAAGAGGTCAAATGACGGCCTTTACTCACATTTCCTCCGATGGAAAGCGGTTGTGTGTACCAACCACGGATGAACGGGCTTTGAATGGAGATAAAATGCTCTCCGGCAAACCCCGGTATAACATTGACAAACGTGTAAGAAAGGAGAATTTATCTTCTTATCTCAGGGTATATAATACTGAAACGGGGGAGCAAGTGATTAAAGAGGAGGTTAAAAAAGCTTGGATCACCCATGTACAATTTTCGCCTAAGGACAGCGATTTAATATTGTATAACCACGAATGGCCATCCGATTGCGGGATCCGGAGAATGTGGCTTTTTAACGGGGAGGAACACATCCGTTTGAGAACAGAGGG
>CAZEPC010000091.1:0-13498 GCA_964513765.1 uncultured archaeon | reverse complement strand
ATTCTTCTTAAGAAATCATTTGTTACTTTGGTAAATAAAAGTTTGCCTATTTTTTATAAAACATTCCATAAAAGAGGATAGCACATTTCAGAAAAAACTTTTATTTTCTTTCAATAAATAATAAATGAGGAGAAACAATTGAGTAAAAAACCAGATAATCTTGAAGAAATCTTGAAAAATCAAACTCAAAAAAAAACCGATGGGAAAACTGCTGATGATGAAGAACAATCAAAAACAGAAGAGGATGAAGAAGAGGTTAAGAAAATTGATGTTTCCAATTTTTTTAATTATCAAAAAGCAATTAATTCTTTAATTGATTATTTGAACCTCAGCATTGACGATATGATTGCCCGTAATCCTCGTTCCGACCAATTACTCTTTAATCATTCTAACAAAAAACTCATTTTAAATTCGATTCTTGAATCGGGATATTATACTTTTTGCAAATATCGTTTGGAAGAGCTTTCAAAAAGCGATGTAGTTGAATCCCAAGAGGCCTTCCTAAAAACAATGAAGAGTTTGCAAGGTGAGATGGATCTATTGGCATATTTATTAGTTAATTCCCGATTGGCACACCGGTCCATCACTTTTGATCTTTACTTAAGTTTACTAAAGGGTGGATTGTTTGCTGACATTATGGAACTCCACGAAGAAATAATGGATAATATGAAAAAATCCGAGATGAAGCCCAATAAAAAGAATATCACAAATATCAAAACCTCTTCAAAACTCTATATATAATAAAAGTTCCCCCTCCTCCTTCTCTGTTTATTTTTTGAGAATTGAAGATATCTATTTAGAATTCTTTTTTTTATTTAAGGGGAGGTTTTCAATCTTTTGATGGGGTATCATCAATATGATAAGCTCGATTGCATAAACTAAATTATAAATTGAGGCGGTTCCCAGAGCAAATCCCACCATCATCAACCAAAAACCATATTCTTCAGGTTCGGAAATGTATTGGTATATTCCAGATTTTACGATTTTTGTTTTTTCTTCAAAAAAGTTTTTTCCTAAGGATTTTTCCAGCCCCAATTCTTTAAATCCTAAAACCGCTATAATTAATCCTAAACCCGTGATCATCCACCCTAATATCTTCAATATGAGCAAATTATGAAGTTTTGGGTAATCTTGTATGGTACTCATAATAATTCCTACACTCATGAATATCCAAAGTGTTTCTGTGATAAAGGAATGGAATTTGAAAGCAGATTTTCCAAAATGCCTGGTGAGAGAATTATATTTCCATTGAATGTACAGTAGGCAAGCTTCAATAGAAATTGTGAGGAATATATTAATTACAGTAAAAATGAACCAAAAATTCAATATCATATGACAATAGGATTAATCTAGATATAAAATTGTTTAGCTTATGAACCCTCGGTATAATTAGCTTATTAACCATTATTTTTCTCTATCCAGATTCTCCGCCATCTTATAGGTGTCTTTAACTGTTTTATAATAAATATTCCGAAACACGAGATCGAATGTATCTGGTCTTTCTAAATTTTCTGGTAGCCCCATCGTGTCCAAAGTTTCTATATTTTTTCTCGGCTGTAATATGCGAAAACCCACTTCTAGCGGGTCTCCCTCCGTAAAACGTTTTTTATTATGCTCTATATTTTTTGCAAGAACTACAGGGACATTGAAATCTTTCTTTTTTATTTCCTTTTTCTTTTGGTCGGGATATTGTCTTTTTTGATCTCTTGTTTCACCGAGAAGGGTATTTTTCTGATTACGGAGCTCATTGATCATTTGGATAAACTCGGAACGTTTTTTTCCCTTTAATTTTAAAAGGATAAATGGATCAAAATCTACTACCCGTGCAATATAAAGAATCGTAGAGGCAATATGTTTGCATGGAACCTCTTTATCGGGGCACGAACATGAAGCATTCAAGTTTCTTGTGTTTTTTGGAAAGAGAGAATATCCCTTCTCTTTAAAAATTGGAATAAATTCCTTGGGCATCACATTATCCAAGAGTTGGATGATATATTTACTTTTATTGGCAATTACATTCATTATTTTCTTCCATCCAGATTCTGGGATTGGCTTAAAATTGATATTCACTCGATAGGGGGTGGGAGCTGTTCCTTGCACAGTAGAAAATATTTTTCCAGTTGAGATAATTAAATTTGACATGCGCTCTTCTTTTGCATAAATCAAAGCTCTTCGCATTCGATACGGTCTTCCGTATTTTAGGATGGATTCCACCCATTTTTTTCCCCACATGGATCTCGCATAATTTCGAAGGTCATTTTTGATTTTCATAACTTCTTTATGCTTTTCCGCTTGGCTCTTATCTGTATAATTCTTCTTAGGATTCATTTTCTCTTTTCCCTTCTAAACTTATCTTAATTTGTTGAAAAGTTTGTTTGAGTTAATTTGTGAGCATAAATATGTCTTCCAATTCTTTATTAGAGAGATTGGTAATAAAAGTTTCATCTTTGCTTTTAATGATTTGATCCGCTAGCGCTCTTTTCTCCTCGAGAATTTTATCTATCTTTTCTTCAATCGTACCCGCAGCTACGAATTTATATACATAGACGGTTTTAGTTTGGCCGATCCTATAGGCTCTGTCTGTTGCTTGATCTTCCACTGCCGGATTCCACCAACGGTCGTAATGAAATACAGTCGATGCTTGGGTGAGATTAAGCCCTGTTCCACCGGCTCTTAAAGACAATATCATTATGGGCGGACTCGTTAAATCGGAGGATTGAAATCTATCCACCATTTCTTCTCTCTTATTTTTTGCCAAACTTCCATGGAAGAACAATACCTCAAAATCATATAGGTCTTTAAGAACATACTTTAAAATATCCCCCATTTGGGTGTATTGGGTGAAGACTAACATCTTATCCCCCGATTCGAGCACTTCATCGGTCATCTCAATAAATCTACGGAGCTTCATTGATGATTTGATAATTTCTTTAAGTGGGATATGACTCAACTGTATATCTTTTGTTTGATCCAGATCCCTTTTTATTGTGTAATAATGCTCCACTTTTTTCTGATCGGTTAAATGCAAGAATTGAAGGGGATGATTGCATATCTGTTTGATTTGTGTCAATAATTTGAGGATTAATCCTTTCCGTTTCCTTGAATCTTGAGATGTTTCTAATATATTCATGGTGGTTTCTACGGTATGTTGATATAATCTTTTTTGCAAGGTGCTTAATTCTATTGATACCTTTATCTCGTTCTTTTCGGGCAAATCTTTGATTATACTCTCATCTGTTTTTACTCTTCGTAATATAAATGGTGAAACTATTTTATGCAATTTTTCCGCAGCATCTTCATCTTGAAAATTTTCTATGGGAGATACAAATCTATGTTTGAATGATTTTCTTTTTCCGAGGAGATTGGGATTTAGAAATTGAAATAAGGTCCATAGCTCATTGAGGCGATTTTCAATGGGGGTACCACTTAGTGCTATTCTGTATTGACTACGAAGTTTCAAAATTGCCTTAGTTTTCTGAGCTTGGTAATTTTTAATATTTTGAGATTCATCCAATATTACTCCTGTAAATGGAATGGATTCCAAAAATTCAATATCATTTCTCACAGTTCCATAAGTCGATAATATTATAACATGCTCCTTAGTATATTCAACAAGTGCTTTTTTATCTCGATATCTGTCCCTTCCATGATGAATGATCACATTTAATTTTGGTCCAAATTTTTGTATCTCTCTTTTCCAGTTAAAAAGGACGGAGGTGGGACAAATAATCAGCACTCCTTTATCATTTAACCTTCCTCTGTTGGTGAGCTCTTCCCTATGAAGAAGAAATGCAATGATTTCGATTGTCTTTCCCAAACCCATATCATCGGCAAGACACACTCCAAATTTGAGTCTGGCCATATTTGAAAGCCATTTAAGCCCCACTTTTTGGTATTCACGCAACTTACCTTGAAAACTTCCAGGGGTCTTGATTTCCCTGAAGGCTTTAACTCCTTTTAAGGTTTCTACCGTATTTTGGAAATTCCCTTTCAATTTAATGTTATATGTGGCGTTATTGCCCATTATGACCTTTCCGGTCATACCAAGCTGTAATGCTTTGGTATAATTTATTTTTCCCTTAGGTTGTGTAAACTCTTGGTCCTCTTTTCCTTCTTCAAAGACTGGTTTAAGCGCATCTACATCTTGCGGATTTAATAATACCCATTTTCCTTTAATGAACACCAGAGGTTCTTGAGTTTCGGCTAATTGAAGAAATTCTTGATCGGTCAATTCTTCATTTTCAATACTCAGCTTCCATTCATAATCAAGCATTGCTTCCATGCCAAACATTGCGGGTCTTTTAGATGTTAATTCTCCTTTTTTCTCCTCATAATACTCTTTTTCTCTTTTCTTTTTAGCTGATGAACCCGAATCTTCAATCACAAGTTCTGCTGTTAATCTTTGTTCTCCTTGTTCTCTGAATTGTTCTGGCAATTCCACATTATAACCTGCTTGAATTAAGAGATACATAGAATATTTTAAAAATTCCATAACCTCGGAGGTATCCAATTTTATTTGTTTTGGATGGGGTCCTTCTAAAGATCGATAAATGGGAGGAAAATATTTTGCGGCGGTACCTAAAGCTCTTAAAACTTCCTTCTCCAAGAGTTCAATGTCCTCGCAAATATTTTCCAATTCCCTTCGTTGTTCAATATTGCAGTTCCAAAAATCTCCTAAGTGGATAAAATGATTAAATTCTTGTAATGGTTGAATATAATAACCCAAGTCCCAATCATCCTCTGGGTTGTCGGGGTACTGGAGTCGGAAGGTAAACATTACGCCTAATTGGAAGGGGAATCCTTGTATTTTTCGGTTCCATTTTTCAATTATGTTTGGTATTGGGGTTTCAGAAAATTTCTGTATTTCAAAGATTTTTTCCTTGTTGGATAGTGCATCTAAAAATCGAAAACCCCAAGTGGTATCACTTTTTTGCTGTTGATAAATGTTTTTCTGCTTTTTTGGAGGATTCATCCCATATACTTTGTATAGCTTTTTTCGGAATGATTTTCCCATTGATTTCCGAATAATATAATCCGATAACATATCCATATAAGAGATAAAAACATAGGACGGATTCCAAACTCCTTCGGTGAGTTTAATGGGTTTCTCTGCATGCCGATCAGAGGTTGTGGTATTCTCTTGAAATTCCCTGATGCTTATTGGTAAGTTATAAGAAGCTAAAGGTGATTTTTGAATTATTTTATTGAAACGATTCCAATCATTGAGACTTCGGAGAATGGTCTTCCAATTGGCCACCGCCGTTTTATACATTTTAGAGTAGAGATTTTTGGTATTTTCATAGGGATTTTCTACGTTTTGTTGATTCTGTTCTTGAGAATATTTTCTTTCTAAGGTAGGAACGAAACACCCTCTGCTGAGTAATTCTATCGTAAATTTGGTAAGATAAGACCAAGTTTTTATGGAATTGCTGTAAGTTCTTTTGATATTTTTCCGGTCCTTTCTTTCCTCCCCAATCTTGAATCCAAAAAGAATATTCACCATGGGAGGGATGGGCACCACTTTTCCTTTTATGTGCCTTATCTTAAAAAACTTTGTTGTATTGTGTGGTGATGGGTTTGTTTGTTGGATATTTTTACCTTTTGTTTTCTTTTGCGGATCAATATCTTTTTTATTTGGAAATGCCAAAGCAATTTTACAACTCATTAATCTTTGGGCAGGTATCTGTGGAAATACATTTTTTACCGTATTCTCTAGCTCTGAGAGATCTGAATAATTCTTATTAAGCCACATTAAGAAAAATCCTATATTCTCAGGTATTTTAGGCTCTTTCATATTTTCTTCCTTTCCTCGTGAGGAAAGAAGCTGGAAAAAGTTTTCTGATTTCGTCCAGTATTCTGGTGGGATGAATGTTATCTGTAAGTTGCTCATTTTCTCTCACAAACCAAATTTTATATGGGCTTAAGTAATGTAATTCTTCCTAAAAGTTATTAGATAGGTAAAATTTTGGAGAAATCTCCGATGAAATGAAATATTTCCGTTCATTTAACTTTTTAGGCAATATTCTAATATAGCTAATCTTAATTGTTGTAAAAAAGCTCTTTTTTTAACTGAATTGGTTGATTTATTGCTCCATCAACCAAAAATTGCTTAATCGGGAGAAGAGGGCCATATCCAATAAGATTTCCCTTTCTCATTGCTCTTAAAATCCCATCAACCGAATCATCGGTGGTTTTAAAAATATTGAAGTAGTCTCCATAGGCATATCCACCGTGACTGTCGGAGCCAACCCAAGGGGTGATCCTATGGGGATTAATCTTTACCATTTTCTCTTTTGGATATATATGCCGTAAAAAATGAAGGGATCCAAAGGGACTTGAATGGTTCAGCCCTTCAAAACCGTCCAATTGAGGATAATTGAATACCTCCTCTCGCATGGAATCTCGCCACCAAGGATGCGCCATCACCGTTATCCCATTTTCTTCGTGGATTTTCTCAATTTTCTCCTCAAAATTCAACCCGTGAAGAAAATCTTTTCGCTCCAGATTAAGCACCACCATATGGCCTTTTTTTGTGCTCAACTCAATACCAGGTATAAATAAAAGCCCTTTGTCTTTACACATTCTCTTCAAAATTCCATTTCCTTTGAGGGTATTGTGATCTGTTTTGATTACGATATCAAAACCACATTTAATTGCTCTTTTAACCAAATATTTTAAGGTCATACCCCCATCCGAATAAAAAGTATGGCAATGGGTATCTGTACGAGGGAATTCGTTGAGATGGGATATCTGGTTTTTATCTGTGGTTATATTATACAACATAATAGAAAACCTCTCTTATTGATTGATTTTTAAAATTTCCATAACTAAATTTATTTGTTAAGTAGAAACTGACTCCTTAGATCATTCCAAGGAGTGCTTTTTATTTTTTCCAGATAATTATGGATAATTTCTGGTATTTCTCTTTCAAGATGGCACCAAGGAACGATCCTTCCGTATTTTTTGTGATTTTTCCTTCTCGGAATCAAATATTTACTAAAGCGGAAGCTGGGTGTGATTGCATAATTTTTTTGATAATAATGATGAATTTTCCGTTTTCCTGGATAAACCTTCCGCAATTTTTCCCATGTTTTTGGTGTGAAGAATTGAATGGGGTAAAGGCCGCCGGTGCCCGGATTCTGATTCACCCTTTTGAGGATCTCCCTGTGAAGCTGGTTTCTATTGGTATAATGGGCGTGTTTCCCTGGAGAGACGATTAATAATGGATGTGTCCCCTTAAACTTCATTTTTTCCGGGGAATCATACAGATGCACAACCATTCCATGTTGGGTGCCCTTTACCAAAATTGGTTTGTCTTTTCCATCCAAATATACCCATACATGTTCCAAATCATAAATATGAGAGATATCAGACAAATAAAATACTGCATATTCTATAATTTTATGGGCTCTTTTCACTCTAAATCCCGAATAATAGGCGGTACTAATGGGCAAAAACCATCGCCTTATTAATTTATAAATAACGGGGGGTCTCCCATAAAGAAAGTTGAGGACAATTACTTCCAGTTTTTTCAGAAAATAATGAAAGGGATTTTCTTTATAAAAACGTTTTAAAGAGGGGGGATGTTGTGTTTTGAGTAAAATACTCGCTCCTACATTTAGCGGATAAAATTGCTCCCTATCATCAAAGATTAAACACGGAGAGTAATTCTCAATTAAATCCCACTCCTTTTCGGTGAAATTCCTCTTCCTAATTCCGTTTGTTCGAATCATAGGATATCTATCTTTATTTTATTGCATATATATTAGTAATAGGGGTTTTTCTGTCTCTTTTTACAGAGGTGGGTCAAAAATCATAAACTTTTTGGATTTATGTTCCTTTGGATTAAAAATCCCTTTATGATGAGTTAAATTTTCCCTTACCAAATCTCGAAATGGTTTTTCTGTGCTCATCCCTTGAAAATCTTCCTTATTCAACAATGGTCCGTATAGATAATGGCATCCGACTGTGGTTATTTTTGGATCTAGTAAATTTGCCGTTTTGAGTGCTTGGCCAGCGTTGATTGTGTATTTACCCCCGATCGGCAAAAAAATCATATCTGGTCTTCCTAAACTCAAGATTTTTTCTGTTTGTTTTTGGGACGGGATCGATCCCATGTCTCCTCCATGAATAAAAACCATATTATTCGGGGTTTTAACAGTATATATAATATTCATTCCCCATTTTGGGTCTCCGCCGTGCCTCACTTTTGTTCCTACAATTTCAATTCCTTTATAATTGTAATTACCTTCTTTTTCCTCAAATATTTTTGCATCTTTTTTTGCAACCAGGGTTTTTCCAGCATTATGATCGTAATGTTTGTGTGAACATAAAACTAAATCCGCGTTTTTAATGGTTGGAGGGGGGAGATGGAGCGATTTTCCATCATGAGGATCAAATACAATAATTAAATCTTCTAGATGTATGGAAAAACAAACCACTCCGTGAAATTGTATTTGTATACTCATTATTATCCAAAGTATCTCTTATGAAAAAAATTAATTGATTTCGTTTCAATGTAACAATGAAAGAAATATGACGGATTGGAAACCAGAAAAGTATGGTTACAAATTTGAATCTTATGAAAAACCATATAGAGAGGATACGCCTTGGCCGTGTATGAGGGGGAATATAAAGAATTCGGGGCAGTTATTTGAAAGCCATAGTGCACATTCACAAGGAGGAATTAATGAAACAATCCATTTTAGAACAGGAAATGCGATATTTTCCACACCTGTGATCGGAAAAGACGACATAATTTACATTGGAAGCGCCGATCATAAATTTTATGCAATGGATCCCCATAAAAAAGAAATTTTATGGGAAGATGAACTGGCAGAAATTATAGATTCTGCTGCTTGTATTGGAAAGGATAGAACCATATATATAGCCGCGGCGGATGCAAAAATTCACGCATATACCATCGAAGGGAAGAAAAAATGGGTTTATGATGTTCTTCACGACAGACCCAAGCATCAATTTTCCCTTTCCACTAATTTTTGGTATGAAGCCAATATTACACTTGGTCCGGATGGAGCGATTTATGTGGCCAATGATGATTTCTTTTTGTATAAAATGACCACAGATGGAGAAATAATTTGGGGATATCGTACGGGATTTCTCATTTGGAGTGCTCCTTCTTTTTGGAAAGATGGGACTGTGTATATTGCGGGATTTGATCACTTTTTATATGCAATCGATATGAATTCAGGAGAACTAAAATGGAAAACAAATATGGAAGGTGCTCTGGTCTCATCACCAGCCATAGGAAAAGATGGGACGATATACCAGGGTTCCTTTAACGGAAACATGTACGCGGTGGACCATAAGACTCATAAAATAAAATGGAAATTTAAGAGCAATGCCCACATTTATCCATCCGCTGCAGTAGCCGATGATAATACCGTGTATTTTGGTTCGTCAGATGGTACCTTTTATGCTCTTGAGGGTGAAACTGGTGAAATAAAATGGACATATTACATCGGAGAACCAATCCGTGCATCCGCGTCCATCGGACCCGATGTGGAAGAAAAATCACCCTATCTAATTTATTTTGGTGGCGGGAACGGAATTGTATATGCCATAGATCCTCAAGGAAAGATAAGATGGATGTACGATACTTTATGTAAGGCAGAGGAAACAGATTATCCTAACATTAATGCGTCAATAGCTTTAGGAAACTCTGGACTCTGTGTTGCATCATCTACCGGTGATGTCATTTGGATTCCCTATAATTATTATCAAAAAGAAAATGCAAAAGGGATAACCCTTAAAGAACAAGTTTCCAAGGATGTTAAAGGGATGAAATGGCATTATGTCTCACCTGGAGGAAAGTTCGAAAAGAAACCCTTAGAAGATGTTCAAGAAATTCATCCCATAAATACCATATCCTTGAGATTACTTCGCCATACACAAGGAAGAATGCTCCCTGTTGATATTGATCCCCAATCAATTGAATGTAAATCAGATCCACTTTTCGAATATCGCATAGAATTGCAAAGCGATAACCGAACAATTCATATAATTCCCAACGAAATTTTGGAGGAGGATAAAATCTATGAAATTCATCTCTCCTGTGAATTTTCCAGCCAAAATTCTAAAAAAGGGTTTCATAAGGAATATTTACAATTAAGAACAAAGCAATCCCAAGAAAAATCCATTTTACTCTCGGAAAAAGAAAAAATCAGGAAGATTCAACATATGGCCATCCCTCAACCAACGATCGTTCCTAGTTTGAACCAGATTGGATTTGCGAGCTTGACCATTCCCTTCAGAATAATTGAATCAGATCCTGCTTCGGGAAAATTTGTGGCGTGGGCCGTCCAAAAATTTGGTGAGGAGGGCGTCCCCCAAAAAAGGATTAGTTACTACGGATTTAACGGTAAATCCCAGAACAATTATTTCCTGATGGAGGCAACTAATTGCTTATTTGAAATAACTGCGTTTAATGTTCCCCTAAATCTTCTGCGAATTGCAGGTTCTCTTAAAAAAGATGGCACAGTAAAGGAGGGGAGTAGTCTCATTGTCGAGAAACATTGGAAAAGCATTCTGTCAATGATTAGCGAGATGGGAGGAAATAATCCCCTTACCTTAAAGAAAATGTGGAATCACCTAAAAACAGCAGGATTCAAACATTTTTTCAAGGCTTTGTTTAAATTCATACCCGCCCTACTCAGGCAAACCCGATCTTGGGAGAAATGGGGCTTGACCAACCACGAGAATAATCTCATAGGGATTGGAACATTCAAAATAAACTCTGAAGATGCAAGGGAGGAAAAGGAAATTCAAGGAGTAGAGATCAAGGATTTTGAGATTAATTTATCAAAAAGAAAAATCATAGCCGAAGTAAAGCTTGAAGAGGTTCAAGATCAATGGAAAAAATCAATAGGTATATTTATTATGGATAGGGATAAAATGAAAGTGGTTCCCATAAATTATAGTAGCATTCTAAAAACAAAAATGATTGGAAATGTAGCACAAACCATTTTAAAAATACCTAGGGGTGCCCTCACAGGCTATGATAATTTAAGAGTGTATCTCTTAATCGACTTATGGCCACTAAAATATATAGATGTCCAGTAGAATCTTATTTACTTTTTTCCTTATACGATCTACTTTTTTGCAATTTTTATCTATATTTCCCCGTTAATTTCACACAATATTTACAATATTGACTCTCTCCGTTGTGCCTACATGGGCTATCTTTGGTATGTTGGATACTAACAGAAAGTTCAACTTTTTTAGCAAATGCAAAGAGAATTCCCATATCAAAATCGCAAGGAAAAGGATTCTCACATTTTAAAATGATTCGTTTTTCATCATCGGGGAATTCTCTGTACTCATAATGTCCAATTCCCTCAAGCATTTTTTTGGATTCTGGTCTATTGGGATTATAAAGTATTTGATCGTCGGCATTTTTATGATTCATATGATATGCAATATCTATAGATTTAAAAATAGATAAATCATTTACTATCTCAATTTTAGGGAATAGAGCGTTGTCTGGAATTTTGGATCCAATATTGAATAAGGTCTCTCTTCCAATATTTTTTTCAATCCATTTAAGAATATTTAAAACCTTTTGAAGATTATAAAAATGTTCTACATCAGCTTTTAGTTCGTGAATGCCCCCTTTTTCGAGGATTTCTATTCCTCGATATTTATACCTTCCCATACCTTCAATAATGGAATTAACTGTGGTTCCATTTACTTTAATTCCAACTTTGAATGTTTTATAGGAAGTCATATTACTACTTCGTATTCAAAAAATATAAGCTTTTTTCCGATTTTGTGTATTTTTCACAATTCATTTTATTTATAAGGTTGTTTACCCCAAGTTCCAAACATTAAATTCACTAAGGTTGAGATTCTGTTGATCAATTCCCCATATTATATTGAATAGTGAATCTTTTGTTTGTTTTGGGTAAAACCTAGATGTCATAACTTCCCGATTATTAATAAACACCTCCAATACTGAATTATCCACAAAAATATGCAAGTGATTCTCCTGTTTCTCCTTTACGGTTCTCAATAAATGGCTTTTTGAGTTTAGCTTTATTTTATATTGAATTGGGTTAGAATTGAGTGTTTTTAAGATTTGAAGAGGAAAAACTTGCTCCCCATCGTTGAAATTAATTCCCAGAATACTTCTTTCTTCATTTTTTTTAGTATTTTTCATATCTTTCCTAGTGGATAATTTAAGAGAAAAGATGATTTCAAGTTCTAATGATCTACTAATAGAGTTCTGAATCTTATGTCTCTGATTTGGTTTAAATTTCTTGGTTTTCTGATATATGAGATTTTTTCTGAGTTTTTTGACGGTTGGGATCGGTTTCTGAATTAATTGGGACTTTTGTTCCTCAATTGTAAGATCTATAATCCTCGGCAAGCAAATCATTCCTTTCCAACTTTCGAACCCCTTTCCCTTAATCCAAGCAAAGAGTATGGCCTTTCCGTTAGGGTCTGTAAGTACATTCGTGGCATATACTTCATCACCATAATCCAATAAATTCCATGATGAGTTTTCTTCTATAATAAATTGATTGTTTTTAATTTCCCCAATTGCGTATTTGATATGATGATCGAAAACCGTGGATATGATCAAAATGGCTTTTTCTTCTATATGAATGAGAGTGGGGCATTCCACGATTTTTCCGATATTTCTCGGAGTTTGATAAAAAATTCCCAGAAAATTCCAATCCATTAAATCTTCAGATTCATAGATGAATATTCCACCTCGTTTTTTCCAAAATTTCCATTGGGCCACATTCCCGCCCAAAAGCATGAACCATTTATCTTTTTCTGGGTCTTTCCAAATAAAAGGATCCCTCCAATTCCTTACTTTTAGATCTCCATGTATGTCATCTTTCATGATTGGATTTTCTCTAACTCTTTTCCATTCTACAAGATTTTCTTTATCGCCACTTTCAGCCGCCCATTGTTCAGCTCCCTTCCAAACATTCAAGATTGAATGAATGCTGGTATAGAGGATCTTTGGCTTTCCTTCCTTGTCGAGGGATAAACACCCGGAAAAGACATGTTTTTCCCCTTGATCTTTTTTAGGAGCTAATGCAATGGGTAAATGCTTCCAATGTATAAGATCCTCGGAGATCGCATGACCCCAATGAATGTGCCCCCATTTATTTTCATAGGGATTATGTTGATAAAATAAATGATATTTTCCACGGTAATATATTGTACCATTTGGATCATTCATCCAATAGGCAGGAGGAGTGAAATGATAATGAGGGCGATAAAATTCTTTTTCTTTATTTATCTTCTGTTGGGCAAGATTGAGACTCTCCATTGCTTTTTGAATTCTTTGCTTCATAGATATCCTCAATTATAATTGGGATATTCAAGATATTGTATTTTTTGTTTTTTGTTTTTTATTTTCCCTATTTAATCAAGTATTTAGAATGTTTTTGGAATATTTTTAAAATACAGATATAAATCCAAAATTAGGCCTTTGAAGTATATTGCAAAGTGGTTAAATCAT
>CAZEPC010000090.1:0-13540 GCA_964513765.1 uncultured archaeon | reverse complement strand
CCAAGTTCTTCTTTCAATTTAAAGAGAATATCTGAGACTTGTGTAAGGATTTTATTCCAATTAGGATATTTTTTGAATTGAAATTGGAGAAAATTTTTTCCAATAGTAAAAAGATTATTTCCATCTTTATCACTATAATTTAACCCATGGCCAATCTTTTTGGGAAGGGAAATTTGATTTTGACGACACATATATAAATTTGGTTCATTTTGGTAGTAATCTTCAACACATTCCCTAATTTTTTTACCATCGGATAAAAATATTTTGATATCATTCTCAAATTCGATTAGAAGGTTAAATCTCAATAATGGTGCAGATCCGAGCCAACCTAATATTTTTTTTTTCATATTATACACTTCACTTCGTATTAAATAAAATAAATCCATTTCTAAAAATAATTTTTATTAATCCTATAAATCGAGAGAATATAATGTATTATCAATTTGGTGGTTAAAAATAATTAAAACATAGATCCAATGAAGGAAAAAGATTGATCTCTTATATAATTTAAGTAAATACATAATATTCAAGATTTAAGCTTTTTTCTCTCTGTTCCCAACTTTTTTGAAAATTTTTTTCTTATTCCCAAACATTTTCAAATCCATTCCCAAACATTTTCAAAAAACTCAAGAATTTACAAATATCCGCCTATTATGTATTCCTAAAAACCAAACAATAATGATGGTGTAAATTAGAAACGTAAGTTGTAGGATAGCCCCAAATTCCCATGAATTTCTGGTTTTGACACCAGATAAATTCTTGTTGCAATAAAAAGACATCTGAGATCCTTTTTCCTAAGTCCCATGCAATTGGAAGCATTTCCCCGTCCTTTTTCCGAATATTTTGAATTATAATCATGAGATACGCCCTTTTCTTCATATAGGGTTTGATTTGCTGGAAGATGTCATGCAGCTCAGACAAGTAATTTTCATAATTCGCAATATTTCCCAAATCCTTGGGTGAATCCCCATATGTTTCATCATAACCTTTTTCTATTCTCTTTTTTTGGGTGGACTTCACACCGCCCCGAGATTTTTTGAGGATATCCCAATAAGGGGGAGAGGTGATTAAAAAGTCCAGCTCAAAATTCGGGTCTCTTTTCCGAGACTCTTCTAATCGTGCGCTAATCTCTCTGGAATCTTGTTGGAATATCCGAATCTTGGGTTTCTTCCTTTCAGAACTGTTGTTTTCCTTTTTAAATTCTTTCCTCTCTTGTTTGAGTTTTTTAATTCGCTTTCGGGTAAAATTAGCGTATTTGGGATTTAGCTCAAGTCCTATACAATTTCTCCCTGTGATAAATGCCGCTTCTGCGGTACTTCCGATCCCCATAAACGGATCCAATACCCATCCCCGTTGTTTAGTGAAAAATTCGATAAAATATTCCGTGAGGGCTGGAGGAAAGCTTGCAGGGTGATCCTTTATTTCCTCTGCCATATTATTTGGTTTCCCGTCAAAAATCACCCAGCTCTTAGTATGCCGAAGCCATTGTTTTCCCGTGAGGTCATTGAGTTTATTTCGATCAGAATAATTTCCTTCGTGGCTTATGAGGAATTCCATCTTTTTCAAATCATTTGCGATTTTTCGGAATTTTTTGGCTGATTTGGATAAATCAACATCATGGAATGATGAAATACCCTCCTCAAGGGTCTTCTCTAGCTTATCCTGCTTATGGGTAAGAATGGAGGCATAATCAGAATCAAGATATTTCTTTTTCCGTTCTTCTTTAGTTAATTTTTCTTTAAAATTAAATGACACCATGGCTTCTCAATATCTAATTGATTTTTTACTCAAAAAGATTTTTCGGAAGCCACCTCCTTTTATTTTCTCGCATATTTTTTCGGGACAACTCCCTTATCGGATGTTATTAGAAGAATGGGCACCTTGATTTTTGGTAATATCTCCTCCCCTTTTGGGGCAGATTTAAGGATCTTTATGTTTCTTGAGGGGTAATGGGTAATAAATTCTTGCTGGGCCTGTGTATATTTTTGGGCCATATCCTCGTAGGTAAATTTTTCCTTTGGAGGATCGCTTGTTTTTCCGTGCCCCCGGGCATCTGGGAGTAAAAGATTGAAATTTTTTTGGAATTGTTTTGCCACCCGATCATAACACATCCCGTTATCCATAAATCCATGAAGGAAAATCATAGTTGGTTTCGATTCATCCTGGCCGTGATAATAATAATGAAGCTTTTTTCCTTATTTAGCAAGAAATCATCTTGACATTGCCACGGGACCATATGAATTAAAAGAAAAGATGTTTTTTATGCTTTGATGGAGTTTGATTTCACCCGTTTTGAGGAAAAGTTTTTTCCCGAGTGGATTGAGCAGTTCAAGTCAGGAGAGAGTCTTGGTCAATATAGCTGGAAAAAAGGGGGTCCAACAAGCTTATATGGAACAACCGATATGCTCATAAGCAAATATATCATAAATAATCTTTCCCTCACAGAGGAACAAAAAGATAATTGGGCGGGGTTTATTAACCAATTCCAAGACCCAGAGAAGGGCTGGTATAGGAAGGATTATACACTTCATTATAAGGAGCATACCACAGCTTACGCCATTGCGGCACTTTATTTGATCGACAGATCACCTATCCATAGACTATATGAAATTCATAAAGACATTCTTCCCAATAGGAAGACATGGGAAAAATGGATAGAACACCCCAATTGGAGCTTCATTTGGGCCACCTCTCATGTGATTTCTGGGGTTCCCGCGGCACTCGCCATGACAGGGGAGGGAAAGGAGGAATTTTATAATTGGTATTTTGATTGGCTGGATCGGGAGGCCGACCCCAAGACTGGATTTTACCGGCGGGGCTTACTTCATAAAATATGGAAAAGCCGAATCTCCAAACATGAGCTCGGTGGGGCGTTCCATATGTATTACGTATATGAATTTTTCGACAGAACGTGGCCTTACCCCGAGAAGATTGTAGATCACACCCTCAATCTTCAGCATGAAAACGGTTTGTGGGATAAGGATGTAACTTATTGTATAGATTTGGACGCAATTTATTGTCTTACCCGAAGTAGCCGAAATGCGGGCAATTACCGAAAGAGAGATGTCAAAGAGGCGATCATCAAGTACCTTAAACGGGCGGATCAGATATTCAACAACAAAGATTTTTTCTTTGGATCCTATGATAATAGTCACAGATTAACTGGGGCTCTCTCAGCCATTGCAGAATGCCAAAAGTTCTACCCCGATTTAGTTAAAACCAAAAAACCTTGGAGGCAGTCTCTGGATAAAGCTTGTTTCATATAATTGCCTTGACAAGTGGCAAACCAAAAAACCAAATACAGCTGGCACTTTTCCAATATAAGATTATTATGGATATGTGGTTTCATTTTTTGGTTGGGGTTCTTATTCAACAAGGTTTATCAAAAACACCGCTAACTCAATCTCACTTATTTTTGCCTTTGGTATTTTTGGCCGCATTTTTTAGCCATTTCTTTGTTGATTGGGGCTCATATCTTACTTTCCATCCCGATGAAACCTATAAAAATCGAAATCCTCATGATAAATTCCAAAAAAGAAGAGAAGTATTTTCTGGATGTCTTGCACTAACTACGATTTTATATTTTACATTCGGCACAGAAACTAATTATTTTTGGGCTATGGGATTTTCTTGGGGTGTAGATCTCATAGATTGGATCATTGTACGGGGCTTAATAAAAATAGGGAAAGTTGATGAAAAATACTACCACAAAGGAATACTGCATCCTATTGCGAATTGGTTGCGGTCCCATTTAGCTTATTGGCTTCCCAACTGGCGGGAAAAAAAGAAAGCCTATGTAATGGACTTCGTTCTGGCCGCACCGATTATATATGGGCTTATTAAATTAGGAGTTTTTTGCTAATTTTTACATTCTTCCTTGTTGCTTACCGAAGGAACCTAATGTACCAATAAAGCCGTTTTAAATGCTTATCTGCGTATTTATCTCGCTTGAATACCCTATTATCCAGAAACATTTTCGTTAGAGTACTTAATTTACAATCCATTAACATTTGATGCATTTGATCCTCTATGTAATTCGCCTTTTTTATCGTTGGGTTAGTAAGGCTTATTGTGACTGCGCTGAAATTATTGGAGGGTATGGAAACCACAATTTGATTGTGTTCAAGATCGATTTCTTTTTGCAAATCAAGCTCAGTATCTGATTCCATCTCTATTTGGTCAATATCATCGATACAATTGAGCACCACGGTATAACTCCTTTCATTCGGGATATAAGGTAGTTTTTTATTTTCCTTAGTGATTGTGATGGTGGAACGTGAATCTGTCCAATCCAGGTTAATCTCGGTTAATGAAAACTCTCCTTGTTTGTAACGTTCGGAATCTCCCTCATCCTCGTAGAGCGAAAATTTATTCGAGGCTCCCGGGTAAATATCGATTTTCATATGAACGGGATTTTTAGTTCCATTTTTAACTCCATCATTTGCGAGAGGAATAATTGCTCCCGCCTTCGCAAAAACTGGAACTTCCGACAGTTTATATGCCCGGGTAAATATCTCTCCCCCCTCATGGTATTCTTTGGTAAATAAATTGAAAAATCCTCCTTTCTGTTCGGGGAGATATGTTTCATGGAGAATATGTGCAAATTTCTTATGAATCTCGTCCGTAATGGGGTGGGCAATCAACTCGCTGCCATACCAATACTCGTTTTGGTACTCGTAGGCGTTTTCATCATGTGGTTTGAAATAATATAAGGGGCGCATTAAAGGAATATCCTCATTGTAATTCACATATGCCATCGTGTAAATATAAGGAATTAATTGATGCCGTAATCTTAACATATCACCTGCATATTTAAGGGCATTTTGATCGAATCTCCATGGCTCACGCTTGTGAAATTTCTTCTTAGTGCTGTGAAGTCTAAGAATAGGGCTGAATACACCAAATTGGACCCATCGGATGTATCTTTCTACATCTTCCGAACCCAGCATATGTCCTCCAATGTCATGGCTCCACCATCCGTAACCGACATTAGACGCGGTGGTGGTGAAGTATGGCTGAAAATCTAATACTTTCCAATTTACTACCGTATCCCCTGAAAAGCCAATCGGATACCGGTGATTCCCGTATCCTCCCCATCGAGAAAAGATAAATGATCGCCGATTTTCGCTTCTTCCTTGATCAAAGAAATGCAAGTGATTTAGCATCCAAAGCGGATCCAACCCCTCCATATTGGTTTTAGTTCCTTGTTGCCAATCAATCCACCAAAAATCGACGCCTTGTTCCTCTAAGGGATGATGAACCAAATCAAAATAAGCGCTAACAAATTTAGGATCCGCAATATCAAATTTTACGGGTTCTTCATTCGATTTATCTACTCCCATAAAATCCGCCACTTCTTCATAACAATCTTCATGCCCCCTTATTCCATCTGCCGGGTGCAAGTTTAATGAGGTCTTAAGGTCTCGATCATGCAGCCAATCTAGCATATGCTCTGGATCGGGAAAGAATTCCTTATTCCAAGTATATCCTGTCCATCCGCTTCCGTATTTTGGGTCAATATCCACTAAATGCCAGTCCATGTCAATAATACACACTGAAAGGGGAATTTGATGTTTGTAGAATGTATTGATTAACTCTTTTAATTCCTGTTCATCGTATTCCCAATAACGACTCCACCAATTTCCCAGAATATATCTGGGAATCATGGGTGTTTTACCAGAAACCTTATAATAATCCGATAAGGCACCCAAATAATCTCTACCGTGTCCAAAGAAATAAAGATCGATAGCATCATCTTCCCGTCCCGTAAGCCACTGGTTTTCGTCAAAGACGAGTGATTCAGAATCATCCAAAGTTGCATAGCCATCCTTGGAAAGAAGTCCCTTCTCCAGCTTAACTTTTCTAAAACTCCCATCCAATGTCCGTTTCGTTCCAGAGAGATTTCCCTGCTCCCTTTTTCCGTATTTCCATTTTTTTCCCGTATTTTTTATTGTAATTTCCAAGGAAGATCTCTTAAATTTCTTGGAGGTATTATATTCTAATCTTAAATGTTGGGTTGCTATTATGAGAAAATTTCCTTCTTCAATGAGTTTGAACTCTGGTATTTCTAAATCACGGTACCAAATTGTTTGGGTTGGTCTATCTTCAAAATTTCCATTTTCATTATATTCCATCCGGATTAAGCGGGATGTTAGTAACGTGAATCGATAATTAACCCCTTCTATTATTGCATCTTGATTAGCTTTGGGTTTGCAATCGAATTTGAAGTAATCTTTAATATATTTCTCATTCATAGTAAAAAAAATAACATAACTCATAAAAATTGATCGTATTTCTCAAAATCCCTTCATATCTCAAGATATTCTCCAAAGCTCCGTAAAACCCTCTCCTTCAAATTTATAACTTGATTTAATTTGTAGCATTAATTCAGGCATTTTTTTCCTTTAAGTAGTATTTGTATTACATCAAAAATTTAAATAATTATAGGATTTATCTTTTTCTCGAAAAATATGTTCGGAGTTCCTTTTTGTGAAATTTTTACTCTTAATAAAAATCTAAATATCCCAAACCCCCTAATCTTAGATATGTCTGATGATTCAAATATGACAAATGAAAATGAAGTCAACGAATTAGATGAATCAAAGGCAATTTCGGGGAATTCAAGGAAAAAAAGCGGTCCAGGTTCCAAAATATCGATGAAAGGATCATTCATCGACAAAAATAAGGACCAAATTCTCTTTTTTTCCATTATTGTTGCATATTTATCTTCTGCAATTCCGATCGTGATTTCACACTATGTTATGGAACTTGTGCTCACGGCGGGAGAAGCTTATCTTGCGTTCTGCTTCTTCATGACTTCCACGATTGCTTTTGGTATTGCTTACTACACCGTAAGAAAGAAAAAAACCCTCTTTTACCCTATGCTCTATTTACTTTTCCATGTAATCGGAGGCATCTTGATTGCGGCCTTAAGTTTTACCACATACGCAAACTTAATCATCTATTTTGTAATTTGGGTGATTTACATCGGGATTATGATTTTGGGTCTCATTGCCGCGAAAAAAAGCACCAGCCCTGAAAGACCGTTTACTCCGCATCTTTCCAATAAAAGAGCTGCTACATGTGCTGCATTTGCTTTAATTGCGATAATTCTACCCCTATCCTCCTATTATGTAACACCCGTTCAAGAATATCAAATTACTCCTCTACACGATGACCCTCAAAATCTCGAAATTAACTTTACCCTCGCAAATCTCACCAGAACTCCAACCGAGCTGCTGGAGATCATGGAAGAGGGAAATAATTTGGAACATATCAATATTTCCCTCACCGCGGGATTTTTAGAGGAGTTCGTGCTGAACACAACCCTTCTGATTGGAGAGGAATTCATACCGATGGGCGATTTCATAAAGCCAATCGATGAATATGATAACTTTGAAGAATACAGCCAAGACACCGATGAATACGAAGAATATTGGAATAACTTTACAAAAAAGGTTAGGGAAGCGGTCGCCGATCTTTCTTACGAAGAACTTCTCACCAATGACAGCTTATACCTTACTGAAGATTGTCTGATCCTTGACGAATTAAGGGCTTACGATGCGTATGGTATTGCGGTGGATTTGATGCCTTTAGTCGAAAGAGAAGTCTATATCAATGACTACACCATTGAAAGGATTAATAAAACGCTCACCGTGATGAAAAAGTTTGTCGATATTAATAATGTACCTCACAGAGGCATTGTAATGGATACCGAACGGATGTGGGGGCAAGATGATGAAACCTTATTGGATTATTATGATCGAGAAATTCACAGAAAGGGAATTGTTGAGTTAGGAAAAGCTATCCGGGATCTTAAGGAATATGAGTGGAAAAAGAAGGGGCTTGATTCTCTCTATGGGGAATTCACAGAAGGGAAATGGCAAGAGCATGCTGTTAGTGAAAGAGTGACAATGGTGGCAGGTGCTACTTTCGGATTACACGTGCATGATTTGTGGGATAAGGATGACGCCCAGCAAAATCTCTTCAAAATCTCTATTTTGGCAGAAGAAGCGGCCGATAATTCCGAAATCTCCCAACTTGACTTGGTGGGAATTATGACCTATGAAAATCAGGAAAATAGCGAACACGCCGTCTATGGTTATTGTAAAGCTGGGGACTACTTCTTTGGCAATCGCAGTGTCCCATATATATACTCTGGTTTAGATAATTGTGAAAACTATATCGGAAATGAGGAAGATTATATCAACAATCTTTATCGAAAATTTAAAATTGCTCAAAATTATGGTTATGATACGGTGGGAATTTGGGCTTTCACCAATATTTATTGCTTTGCTGAATGGGGGGAGGGCTGGTGTGGGGGTTTGTATGATTTCCTTCAACAAACAAATAGAACTGAATTATTGGGTCAAATGTTAAACGATCTCAATAATAATTGGGACCAAAATATCACTGTTACCTATGATGCGGGAAATTACGCCATGGTTACGTACGCCATAAATCTTTTAGATCTTTATTTACCTGGCGATAGAGTCTATAATGATTGGCCAATTAATCAAGAATATACCAGTCGTGTTAGACCCGAACAGTTTGAACAAACATTAATTTTTGATGACTACTTGAGAATCGTGTTGATTCTATCATTTCTTTATTTTGCCATTCATCTATATAATCTTTCGGAAAAGGCAAAAAAAGAAGATGTAGAAACCAAAGAGGGTTTATTCAAGAGCTTCTCCGCCTTTTATCTCTTTACAGGCTTGAATTTCTTCTTCGAGGAGTTAAACTTGCGATATCAATTATATCCCGATATTGTACCCGAAAACCTTGATGATTTCTTTTTGGTACGTCCGATGGATAGCGATATCTTCTTAATCCTCTTTATCTTGCTTTCTGCAATTCCTATGATGTATGGTTTGGAAAAATATCTCTTAAAGAAAAAAAGGTTTATTCTCACTTATTTGGCTCTAATCGGGACCGCGGGTATCTTAATCTTATTCGCATGGCACGATCCCACAGGTCAAAATAAGTTCAACTATTACTTCCAAAATGTGGTAATATTATACGGTTGGGTGATGCTTGGGCTCTTGGCATTGCGATTGATATCGATCTATATTTCCTTGGCATTAAAAGGACCCGGCCCCATAAGAAAGCTTGGCTTGTTAATGGGATTTGGATTTATTATCCTTATTTTAGGGATTGTCCTTACCTCTCAATTTCCAACGGTATGGATCATCACAGGTGAAGCATTCGGACATATGATAAGTCTATTGGGTGTAATACTAATTTATATGGGAACAAAAAACCTGAGATGATTCAATATCTAATTTAAGGAGAGGAAAAAGAATTGAAATCTCTTCTCCTCTCTTTTTTTTAACTTTTTAGTTTTCTACCTTCTCTTTTAGTTTTTGAAGAAGATTCATTGCCTCCAAGGGGGTTAGATTCTTGAGATCAATCTTTTTCAACTCTTTGGCTATTTCGGGGTCATTATTATTATCGATCGGAAAAAGTGCCATTTGCACGGTTGATTTCTTTTTATCTTTATTATTTTTTGATTTCTTACCCCTACTTGTTTCGCTTGGTTTGGATTTCTGTTTTTTATTCCATTCTTTTTCTTTGTTTGCTAATTTTTCTTTTATGTCTTTTTCTTCTTGCTTTATTTTTTTCTTCTTTTTTTCAATTTCTTTTTCCTTTTTCTTCAATTGTTGTGCTTTTGCTTCAATTTTATGATGTTTCTCCCGTAATTCCTTCTCCAGTTTGTGAATCTCCTGAGAGAAGCCTGGCTTATCTGGTAATTCGGGGAGTGTCCCACATCCATCCTCGTCAGAAAGCACATTCATTAATTCAAAAGCCCTTTCCACTACCCATTTCGGAAGTCCTGCCATTTCTCCTACATGGATACCATAACTTTTATCGGTCCCCCCTTCCGTGAGCTGTCTTAGAAAGATTAAATCATTGGAATTGTCTTTTTCCATGATTTTAAAATGATAATTATGGACTCGAGGGAGTTCTAGGTTGATCAAGTGGTGAAAGTGAGTGGAAAATAAGGTTTTTACCCCGTAATCATGAAGATATTCCACTACCGATTGGGCTATGGATAATCCATCTATAGTTCCCGTCCCTCTCCCGATTTCATCAATAATAATTAGACTTTCTTGTGTCATATAATTGAGAATCTCGGACATCTCGTTCATTTCGAGCATGAAAGTACTTTGCCCTCTTGCCAGATCATCTGAAGCTCCTATACGGGTAAAAATCCTATCAACAATTCCGATCTCTGCATCGGAAGCGGGCACATACGAACCTATTTGACCCATCAATACAATTAATGCCACTTGTCTCAGATATGTTGATTTTCCGCTCCAATTTGGCCCCGTGATGATCAATACCTGGTTTTCCTTTCGATTCATATAACAATCATTGGGGACGAACGGTTCTCGTTTATTGACCTTCTCTACTACGGGATGTCTACCTTGCTTTATGATAATATTCTTATGATCTTTAATTTTAGGTTTATTGTAATCATAATTTTGAGCTAAAGACGCAAAATTGCTGAGAACATCCATTTGGGCAATGATTTGGGCATTTTCCTGAATTTGTAAGGTGTAATCTTGTACTTTTTCCCTTACCTCTTGAAATATTTCATATTCCAATTCAAAAAGGTTTTCTTCCGCGGAAAGGATCTTAGTTTCCATTTCTTTTAACTTTTCGGTTTCAAAACGGATAGAGTTCTTCAATGTTTGCCGCTTTGTGTAATTATCAGGAAGGTTATTCTTTACCGATTTGTGCTTATGTTTGGTGATCTCAATATAATAACCTAAGACACGGTTGAATCCTATCTTCAAACCAGAGCTAATGTCCAGCTTTTCCTTTTCTTGTTCTTCCAATTGAATGATCCAATCCTTTCCATTCTCTAAGATATCCCTGTACTCATCGATTTGTTCATTATAACCCTTTTTAATGACTCCCCCTTCGGTAATCGTGGTGGGTGGGTCTTCTTTAATTGAATTTTCAATGAGATCAATAACATCATCAAAATTATCTAGAGAATCAATTAAAAATTCTAAATGCTTGGGTATATTGTTAATTGAATCTGAATTAAAGATTCTTCGAATTTCTTTTACTACCTTCAAAGCAAACTTAATAGAATTTAAATCTCTGGCATTAGCTGTGGAAGAATAATTTATTCTGGTTGCCAATCTCATGAGGTCTCCCATTTGCTTTAAAGTGTCTCGCAGTTGAATCCGAATTTCGTAGTTTTTTAGAAACCATTCCACCGTTTCCAACCGATTTTCTATTTCCATCTTGGATAAAAGGGGTTGAACAATCCACTTTTTCAAAAGTCGGGTGCCCATCGGCGTTTTTGCATCGTCCATAATGGAGAACAATGTTGCAAAGGAGCTCCCGTCTGTTTGATTTTGTAGTAGTTCAAGGTTTCTTTGGGTACTGCAATCCAAAAACATGTAGGAATCTTGCTGGATTTTCTGAATTTTGGTAATGTTCTTAAGCGATTCTTTTTTATAGGACTCTCTTATAAAAGCTAACAATCCCCCTCCAGCGCAGATTGAGGCTCGGTCGTCCTCAATTCCGAAACTAAATAAGTTTTCTATGTTAAAATGCTTTAGAATAGTCATCCGGGCATTTTCGAAGGAAAACTGGTAGGTCGGAAATTCTTTTACGACCATATTCGTATTTTCCCGCAATTGAGACATGAATTTGCTATTCCTTACCAGTTTCTCGGACAGCACGCATTCAACCGGATCATAGCGGGATAGATATGACCACACGTTCATCAAGGCGCTACTTCCGCTTAATTCGAGGACATAAAACTCCCCGCTCGAAACATCAATGAAGGCTAATCCGTAGTTGGAACCTTGTTTTGTTATGGTGGAAATGAAGTTTGATTCTCCTGAATCTAAAAGGTTATTATCCACCACGGTTCCAGGACTTAATATTCTCACTACTCCGCGCTTTACTATCCTATTTGCTTTACGGGCATCTTTTGGGTCTTCTAACTGCTCAACTATAATTACGGTCTTTCCTTGTTTGACCAATGCCTTAAAATGTTGTTTGGCCTGATGGGGGATCCCCGCAAGATAATGGCGACTTTTTCCCTTTCCCCTTTTTGTAAGGGTCAATCCCAATAATCGAGAGACCCTAATGGCATCTTCGTAGAAAAATTCATAAAAATCACCCATTCTATATGCAATGAGATATTCTTTAGGGTATTTTTTCCGGATGGAATACCAATGGCTCATCATATTGGGCATTTTACCCGTCTTATAGAGTTCTTCCGCGGTTAATAATCCTTCTTCTTTAATGTCTTTCTTCTCTGGGGATAATGTAATTGGTATTCACCTATATTGAGTTAGAATTCCAGAATTGTGAGATTATAGATAGTTCAATTCTCTAGACTAGCTATAAGGAAAGAATTTTAAAAAAATCAGATATTGGTAAATTAATAAAATAATAATTATTTAAAATCCAATGTTTGCCCAATTTTGAGGTGCGAACATTTGTTCCTGAATTGTTTCTTAAAGCGAGTGTAATGGGATGTGCAATGGCAAGGATAAATTGCCTCTAACCTCGCATCTATTTTTTTTGCCTCTTGTGTAGAAAATTTAAACCCATGGAATCCTCCCATTATTTGAATAGGGTTAGAATCCTTATTTTTTAATCCAATATTTCCAAAATCATTTAAGAATGTGATTAATCCCGGATGGCAACAACCCGTGATGAGAATAACCTTCTCATCCCATAACAGAATTATTGCATGTTCATATATTCCAGAATAATCAGAGGAGTAAAATGAGTTTGTTAGGAATAGAGATTTAGAAACTTCGGAGACATTTCTGCCTTTCTTTATTATCTTTAGATTACTTTCTGGAATGTGTTTCCCCTTGAAGGAATGTGGTTTATTCCAATCTTTATGTACAAAAACGGGTAGATTTGGATTCCTCTCAATTAGTGGAAAAATTCCATCCGTGTGGTCATAGTGATTATGAGAAAGGATTATTGCATCCAAATCCTCTGCCTTTCTCCCGTATGCTTGTAAATTGTGATACATATCATCGGGTTTTGTTCCGCAGTCGAAAAGGATAACTTTTTCTTGTTGATCTGGTCTTTTTAGTTCAATTAGCAAGGAGAAGCCATAGGATTTACGGAACCCCCTTTTTTTCCCGTTAAAATCATCCAACAAAAGAGTGAGTTTCAACATTATTTATCCTCATTTTAAGAAATGTTTAATATCTTATAAAATAAATACACTCTCGGTAATATTCATTAAATAAAGGAAAAAAAACTATGCCAAAATTTAGAATGGTTGATTTAATATCCAAAAAGAAAAATGCTGAGCATCATTCCTCTGAAGAGATTAAATTTATAGCATCAGGTATAAAAAATAATGAAATACCTGATTATCAACTTTCAGCCTGGCTTATGGCTGTTTGCTTTCAAGGCATGAGTTTTGAAGAAAATGCATATTTAACAAAAGAAATGGCAGAATCAGGAGATGTTCTTGATTTATCTGATATAGGAAAATATGTGATTGATAAACATAGTACCGGTGGTGTTGGAGATAAAA
>CAZEPC010000089.1:0-13587 GCA_964513765.1 uncultured archaeon | reverse complement strand
TTATCATAGTAGTTATTGTCCTCTTAGCTAGGCTTAGTTTCCATTTGACATTTGGGCAAGATATTTTATTCCCTGTATATCTCCCCGCCGGGGTCACTTTTTATTTTCTCTACAATAAACCTAAAACCAATTTATGGGGAATATTCATAGGTATATTTATTGAAGCGTTCCATACTCTCATGCCTCTATATGGAGAGTTAGGTTTTGTTGCATTTTTGGCCAATATAACTGTAGCTTTTGCAAATACACTTCAACCATTTTACGGAAATTATTTACTTAAAGCACACACAAATTATGAAGTAATCTTTAAGGACTCAAATGATTTAGCCAAGAGTATTGGATTAATATTTATTTCTTGTGTGGTATCTGGAATTCTGGGCGGTTTAGCACTGAGCTGGATATCCTTTTTTAGTTGGAAAAAATACCTCTACAGCATATCCAACTGGGCAATTTCCGATGTAGCTGCAATTTTAACCATTACTCCCTTTTTAATAATGTTGGAAAAAAAGAGAACGTTTAGCATTTCACCAGAAGATTTAAGATTAGTGGAGAAAATTTCTTTCTTCATCGCCACGGGGTTTTTCCAGCTTATAGTCTTAATTGGTACTCCCCAAGTGAATTCTCTGTATAAACTTGATTTTTTGGTAATTATTTTCATGATCTGGGCAGGATTCAGATTTTCCATACCCGTATCTCTGCTCCATATAATCTCGGTATCTTTCTCAATGATATTAGGTGCTTTATTAGGGCATTTTCCCGACAATTTAGATTTAAATAATGCGTTATTTTATTCTCAAATATTTATGTTGGTCATTTCAATCGCAAATCTTTTTCTTTTAACTTTAATCAATGAAAGAAGAAATCGGGCAAAAAATTTGGAAAAAGAGGTTGAGAATGCCATTTCCAAGTTAAATACACTTAAAGGATTTCTGCCGATTTGTGCTTCATGCAAAAAAATAAGGGATAATGAGGGAAATTGGCAGAACATGGAGGAATATATCCATTCTCATTCTGAAGCAAAATTTAGTCATGGGTATTGCCCAGAATGTGCAGAAAAATTCGTTGCTTCTTTTAAAAAAGAAAAGGAATAAAACAATTCATAAAGTTTTTGAAGTAGGAAATCGCAAAATTAATTTATTAAAAATTATTTCTTTCCTTATGAGTATGCGACAATATGAATGTTCCAGTTGCGGGAAGTTAATTGCACCTGGTGAGAATGCAGTAAACTTTCCTTGCCCAAAATGTGCAGATGTCCGCATCTGGAGATGTGAGCGATGTAGAATGTTTGCTCGTTCATATAATTGCCCAAAGTGTGGTTTTACGGGACCTTAATAAATTAGAAACGTGATCTATCATGGCAGACAAAAAGAAAAAGAAACAAAAAGCTGTATTAGGAGTTTTTGAGATAATTCCAAATTCAATGGAAGATCTCGATAAAATGGTTGAAGATGTAGTTAAGCCCACAGTGGAAGAAAATGGTGGCGCGGTTGAAACATATAAGATTCAAGAAATTGCTTTTGGTGCAAAAAAGATAATTGCTCGAATAATCTTAAGAGAGCAAGAAGGTGGAACAACTCCCCTCGAGGATGGACTTACTAATAGAGACGAAATCCAGAGAGCGGAATGTACTATGGCTTCTCTTATATCTTAAAGCAAATATACATAATTTAAAACCAAAGAGTTACTCGCTACTTAAGTTTTTTAAATAGTTTTTTTTCCAATTCCTTTTCTAGGCGTTTTCTAAAATCCTTATTATGAAAGGAATGTAATTCCGATGTTGCAGAATCTTTATATTTTGTATCAATAAGATAGCCTTTCTGCGAGATATGTTTCTTCAAGGCCAACAGATATGCCTCTATTTCAGGTGTAATAATCTCAAAGGTATCAATCAACTTAACCAATTTCGAGGAATAATCGAGGGTTTGATAACTGTAATTTATTTTGGCCCTATAAGATATTTTATTCTCTTTTTGCTTAGCATAATCGATGGCCGAGTAAAACGAAAGCATTTCTTTGATTCTTGCATTATATTTCGCAACAATTTTAGCGAACTCGTTTTGATTCTTTTGATTAATTTCCACTTTTAATTTTTGGAACTTTTCGACCATTTTCTGTATTTTTTGTTCCAGATCATCCGTAATTGGTTCATTGTCCCTTTGCATTAATTTTCAACCCTATGAACAACCTAATTCTTAGAATTCTCGCTTAGATATTTAAAGCGTTCTATCCCTAAAAGGGTAATTCCCCGTGGTCTTGTTTACAAGGTCTCCCAATCCCAAAATGCTTGGGGGTTATGTAGGCAGTTGTTTTCCTTCTACAAATAGTAGGACGATCTGAGAGGATTTCCAAAATATCCTTTTCATTAACCCCTTTATTGCCAGATTCAAATAATTCTAACAACAAATCCTCTGCATATTTTTGCCGGTCTTTCGAATATTTATGTTTCATAAGATATTCTTGAAGTTCATCTGCAAGAAAGGTATTTGAACGAACCGCACACTTTTTTACCTTTTCCCCTATAATCCCGTACCCTGTAATCTCTAATGCGTATAATTCATCTTTATCAGCCAGTAAAAGGTTATATCCGATGGAATCTTCTTCCTCTTCCAAAAGCTGATAAAAATCCCTTGCCCTACTCAGATTTTCTAATCCCCATCTTGTTCGTATTCCCGTACCTATGATGGGTTTTGAAGGAAACCTGGTTTTAACCACCGTCACATTCATCATCATATCATTATTGGTGCTTTTTGCGGCAGGAAGGCTTAACATACCACCCACCCTAAATGAAAAGATCTCAGGATGATGGGGCAATTTATGATGGACAAATGCCGAAGTTAATTGAGTTAACTTATTAAAATCAAAATTTTGCCCAATTAGAGGGTTTCCATTTTGATCAAAAGTTCCCAACGCGGTGCAACCAATTTCGAATGTATCGGGTACAGAGTAACGGAATGTCGGGATAAGAATCCCATAAGTAAGTTCAATGAAGTAATTTTGAAGTAGAATATCATCAAAACTGATTCCCGAAATGGCATCAGCCATACCATGCATTTCATCCAGAAGTGGCTCAAAATTATCGTGCCGCTCCATGAAATCTTTCATAGGTTTGATGGAGTGTTGTGCATACTCGATAAACTTTCGGTAGGTCATTCCCCGCCATATAAAAAGAAAAGCAAATGCTTGAATGATCTTCTTGAAGCCCTTTATTTTACTTTCAAGGAATTCTCCTTCCAATTTTCCGAGAGTGTAATGATCGGGGGCGGTTACTTCCAGATACTTTTGGCCATTTGTTTCAACCCATTCCGCATGCGGTGAATAATCGGTCATGTTTAGTTTATCCTTATTTTTAACTAATTTCCCAAAACTTTAGATATAAAGCAACCAGAAGATTCCTAATGACAAGAAAATTACAATTTTTTTCCAATTCGTTTCTCTTCTAAATATCGAGTTTCCTCATATAAAACCGTATATTTATCTTTTAAATCCATACAATCTAAAACTGCTATATCCAAGTCTTTTTGTAAATTTGGGTCTATATCTAATGAATCTTTTTTCTCATAAATAATTTTTTTCACTAATTTTTCAACCTTTTTGCGCTTCTGATTGGAAACTTTTGATACATCAGGGATAAGAAATTTTCGGAGCTCATACACAAGTAATTGTAATGCACCTTGTCCTTCCCATCTCCCCCGGATATGGGCTTGCCAATAAAAGAAAGTAGAATTTAATACACCGAGATAAAAATCAATATGGCTCTTATTAAATATTTCAAGGCCCCTTATTCCATCAGCAACAATAGCCCCTGTCTGATTCCATCGAACATAGAGTTCCTTGTTAATATGTCTGAGAAATAGCAGATCGGGAGAATCTTGTTTTTCTTTTGGGATTGAAAACCACGGATTCCAGTTCATCGAGGGACGCTGGGGATAATTTTTTTCATTTTTACCAAAGTCGATAAATTTAGATAATCCTTCATATTTTTCAACCTTCAGATTGGGAGGTACAGATAAAAACTTATGGGGGCAGGCATTTTCTTCAATTATAAAAGTTTTGGGGATATCTCTCCCTGATTTAATCCCAGGGCATAAAAACCGGGCTTCAATCCCGAATTTGTTTCTGTTTTTTTTGGAGGGAAAAAAGAAAGCATTAGCTCCAGTTTTAATCCCACTAACCACCGAGCAAACTTCTTTATTATCCATCAAAATTAAAGCCCTTTTTTCAATCTGCCGTAAAAACCTACTTTGAAATGTATACCGAAAAGACCATTTTTCACGTTCATCTAAAAATTTTTGAAGGCAAAAGGTGCAATTATACTCCTTTGTTTGGGTAAAATATCCCTTTTCTTGGTTATCTTTGCATTTCTTTCTGATTTTCTCATTCAACTTCTTAAAAATTAGATTTTTAATACCCTGAATATCATCTGTATAAGAGGATTTATTATTAACTTTTACAAAGCGAACAATCCTATTATTCCTTTTTTCTGAAATGGGTTGTTTTCGGGCAAGGAGAATTAAATTTGATACTTGAGCCGATGAAAAAATGTTAGAGTCAAATTCAATCATAACCAATATTTCAAAAGTATCGAGAAGGAATTTTTTAAGCTTTGTTCCATATTTTACATCCAACCATTTATTCGGGATTAAGAAGCAAATTATCCCTTTCGTTTTAAGAAGAAAACTGCAATACCATAAGAAGAAACCGTAATAATCGGTTTTTGCACTTAGAGGAAGTTTGATTCCCGAGTAATCCTTCCATTCCATAACTCCCACCCCATCTAACCACTGTTTCGCTTGCTGGGGCAAACCACTAAGGAGATTATCTTTATCGGGGATCTTTTCTTGCTTAATATAGGGAGGATTGGCAATTATCACATCAAATTTCTTCCTTAGTTTCTTGAATCTTTTTTCAAAGGAAAAGATTGAGGACTTGGATTTCGAATGGATTCTATCTTGGGAGAATTTGTTATTATTTTTATTCAAATAACCCGAAATACATGGAAGAGAGCGAGGGGGAGTTATTTCAAAAAGATTTCCTAAATAAACATTAACATCCGGGTATTTAATGGTTTTTTTCAAATTATCATTTTTTATTTTTTCTTTTAGAGGAAAAAAACTCCAATTAAGCGCTTCGAACTGTTGAAATGCTTTGAGAAATAAAATAACTGAGATACTTGCTGTGATAAAATTAAGTTCAACCCCATAAAGTTTGAGAGAATAATTTAAAATAGAATCAAACTTTGAACTCCTCGTATCTTCTAATGTAAAAAGATCCAATTTTCTTTGGGCCACTGCCTGGAGGAGAATACCCATCCCAGACGCCGGATCCATTACTCGCTGATTTGGTGACTGTATACAGAGCTTTGTCATAAATTTTGCAATATTATAGGGCGTATACACTTGCCCATACTTTTTTTTCAAAGATTGAGGAATCAGAATTTCAAAAAATTCAATAATATCGGGGACCGAAGTTTTTTCAAAGTCAATCAGTTCAAAGAGGATAAAAATCCGCCCAAGCTTATTTATCAGTTTTAGATCTTTTATTTTTTGAATGAGAGTCTTGAATACCGAAAAAATAGGAAGATTGTGAAAAATATCTGTCAACTTGAGCAAATCATCCTCAAAATTCGTTAAATCAGAGTCTTTGAATACGTGAGAAAGGATATGGTTAATATTATGACTAATATCCCATTTTGTTTTCTTTTTGAATTTATGATCTTTAGATTTTGGTGATGATATGAGAGGTTTTTCCTTTATGCTTAAGATTCTATATAAGATTTCATTTTCATTAAAAAAAGGACTCTTTAAGTTTTTATCTTTAGAATTATCCTTAACCGATAACAAGTTCTTTAAGGTAAAAATGCCAGATATCAAAATTAAGCTAATTACATCATAATTTAGGGGAAATATATTTTTTGTAAATAACTTAGGATGTTTTTTTTTAAGCACCTTTAAAAGGACATTCTTGTTCTCTGAGGGGTTAGGTTTTATTTTCTTGGTTATAGATTCAATTTCTTCTTTGATAATGGAGAGAAAATCCTTTTGGCAGATATAGAAACCCCCTCGGGTTTCTTGGGTCTTTTCTAAATTATCAAAACCGGACTCAGAAGATAATGAAAAAATTAATCTCATTTTTTAGGAAATTCCTAGCTATCTTTTTTTAATTCAGTGATTTCGGAAACCTCTTTTGGTAGGGGTGGAGATCCTTCTTTCTGCTTCTCAATAGGAGGATTTGTCTCACTTTTTGAGGTGTTTTTTTCTTGGGGTTCTTTTTCATTTTTTTCGGCATTCCGCTCCAACTTATAAAACACGGCAACTGAAATCGCTCCACTCGCAAAGATTACTAATAATACCAAAGGCCACTGATAAGGAAACCATCCATGATAAAAATTAAGAATGGAATCGGGAATTGCATCATCTATAAGCTTAAAAAGTGAAAGATAGATGATCCAGAAACCAGTACAACTTGCAACAATCCACCACTTTGTGCCTTTCCCCCGCTTCTGTAAGATCATAAAATACACAAACAAAACAAACATAGGGAGATGAGTCACAAAAAGTCGTATAGTTATGAGAGGATTGGGATTCGGGAGAGAAATTAGCCATGGGATAAACCAATAGAACCAAAATATCCAAAAACCAGGGATGATTGCCCAAATAAATCCACGTAAAACCTCAGAATCCCAAACAAATGTTAAAAGAGATAGGATCGTGGTAATATAAGTTATCGAAAAATAATAATCACGATGGTCATAATGAAATACATAATAACCCACTAAAGAAGAAACTATATATAGAGGGGCAAAAAACGACATAAACTGCTTAAACTTCCTAAGAAGGTTGGGAGTAATAGCCGCTTTATCATCATCCTCCCCATATATTTGAAGAGGCACACTTTTAGTTCTTAATCTTTGTTTAAACACCTTTTTTCTCAACTAAATTTATTTTTCTTATATTCTAGTACTTATAGTCCAAAGGTTTTATTTTTTTTTCTTATATTAAAAAGCTGAGAAAATTTTTGATATAATTAGTATGTATAATAAGTAATTAAAATCATAAAAACATAAATGGGAGTAAGAAAAAATGGAAATCATATCATGGAATGTTAATGGAATCAATTCGCTAATTGAGAAGGGATTACTGGAATTTGTAGAGGAACAAGATGCAGATTGTTATCTCCTGCAAGAAATCAAATCAGGGGAGGATACAATCAATAAGAAGATCCTAAATGTAGAAAACTATAAAACCTATTGGAATCCGGCAAATAAAAAAGGGTATAGCGGGGTAATAACACTCACAAAAAAAGAACCAATGAAGCAGATCCAAGGAATTGGGGAGGAAAAATTCGACAAAGAGGGACGGGTCTTAACCCTCGAGTTTGATAAATTCTACTTATTGAATGTGTATGTTGTGAATGCGGGAAGAGGTTTAACAAGATTGGAGTATAAAATGAAATGGAACGCTCAATTCTTGGATTTCATTGAAGAACTTAAGGAAAACAAACCCGTTGTTATAGGAGGAGATTTCAACGTGGCCCATAAAGAAAAAGATCTGGCAAATCCCCAGAGTAATTTTAAAAACGCGGGTTTTACGCCCGAAGAGCGGGAATGGTTTTCCAAGTTCTTAGATAAAGGATATGTGGATAATTTTAGAGAATTTAACAAAGAGGGGGGAAATTATACCTTTTGGTCCTATATGCATAACGCACGGGAACGAAATATTGGGTGGCGCCTTGATTATTTTGTGGTAAATGAAAAATTTAAGGAGAACATAAAAAAAAGCGAAATTATGGAAGATGTAATGGGATCAGACCATTGTCCTATCAAATTGAACTTAGAGCTTTAGATAAGACGATTTTCAATAAATAATTTCTATGAGAATAAATGATCCCACTATTTTCCCATAATGTTCTATGATGTTCTTTATGCTACATTATGCTTGGCTTTTTTCCAAATTTTGATCATTAGTCAAACCCAAAATGTTAAAAAGCCTAAATGAAATAAAATAATAATCACAAAAAATGAACATCTAAGATTTAAAAAGTTAAAAGTGATATATTATGGGAAAGAAAAATGACGGCTGGTTTGACAATTTAGTAGATCTGTTTGAAACTGGTGTACAAAAATTTGCAAAAAACCGGCTTTTTGGAACTAAGAATGCTCAGGGAGAATATGAATGGGTTACCTACGAGCATGTTGGCAATAGAGTTGATAATTTACGGGCAGGTCTGGCATCTTTGGGACTAAAAAAAGGGCATGCAATTGGGGGTATCTTTAATAACCGGGTCGAATATCCGGTGGTTGCATTCGCAACTTATGGAATCGGAGGAAGATGGATTCCAATGTATCTTAAAGAGAGACCGCAAGTATGGAAATATATTATCAACGATGCGGATGTGAAATGCTTAGTTGTGAATGATGAGGAAATATATGATCAAATAATGGATTTTAAGGAAGAGCTTCCGAATTTGGAGCATATTTATATTATAGAGACACAGAAGGAGAATAGTCTTGATGCGTTAGAAGCGGAAGGTGCTAAAAACCCTGTAGAATCCATTAAACCAGATCCATCCGATATTGCATGTTTAATCTATACATCGGGTACTACCGGAGATCCGAAGGGTGTATTATTGAGCCATTACAACCTTACAACGAATGCTCAAGCGGGATATAATGGTTTTTATAGTGAATTGGATGAAGATTCCGTGTCTTTCAATATCCTCCCATGGGCACATTCATACGGTTTTACCGCAGAGCTGAATAACTGGCTACAATTTGGCGGATCAATAGGATTTATGGAATCAACCGATACATTAATTGAGGATTTACCGAAGGTCGCACCGACCCATTTAATTGCCGTTCCCAGGGTTTTTAATAAGATATACAATGGATTAAACAAAAAATTCGAAGATGAGGGCGGAATTAAACAAAAACTTTTCAATAAAGCAATGGAATTGGCCAAAAAAAAGCGGGAGACTGGTAAGGATGGTTTGATGTATAAAATATTAAAAAAATTGGTTATTGATAAGATACGAGAAGCCTTTGGGGGGAGGTTAAAATCCTCTTTTACCAGCTCGGCAGTTATGAATGTCGAGGTGGCAAAGTTTTTCATAGATCTCGGAATTAATTGCTACGATGCCTATGGAATGACCGAACTGAGTCCTGCTGTTTCAATAAATTCTCCCGTTTCTGGTTGGAAATTGGGATCGGTAGGGAAAGCAGTAGAGAATGTGACGATTAAAATTGACCAAGAACGGGTTGAAGACGGTTCTAAAGACGGAGAAATAATTGTGTATGGTCCAAATGTAATGCAAGGATATCACAATAAACCGGAAAAGACAAAGGAAGTCATAACTCCAGATGGAGGAATGAGAACCGGCGATAGGGGATGGCTAGACGAGGATGGTTTCTTATACATAACGGGTAGATTCAAGGAAGAATATAAGCTGGAAAATGGAAAATATGTCCATCCTGCCTCCATCGAGGAGGATATGAAGTTGTTGCCATATATAGCTAATGCATTTGTTTTTGGAGAGGGGAAAAGATATAATGTTGCACTTGTAGTTCCAGACTTGGACATCATACGCGAATACGCAGAACAAATCCAACTAAAATCTGTGGGAAAATTTGAAGAGTTTATCAAAAGCCCCGCTGTCCGGCAATTGTTAAGGACGGAGATTCAGACCCATTTAGCGAAAACTTACGGTGGTTATGAAATACCCAAGAGATTTTGGTATATCACCGATGATTTCACGGTAGATAATGGACTTTTAACCCAAACTTTGAAATTAAAACGCAGAAATGTTGTCAAAAAGTACGGAGAAGTAATCGATTATCTTTATGAAAAGGGTATTCCAGAAGAAATCGAACTTGATCTATAATGACCATAGAAAAATATGGAAAGTTATCAATAATCTAAGAAACAGAAAATCAAAAAAAATAAAAAAATAATTTTTTTCTTTATATCATTTTCCTTGCTTATTTATCTTCCCTAATTTGAATTCTGGGTTTGATTGGTGATGCTCCACCCATGTTTGTGACAATAGGGCAGTGATTCATCACATTATCCATTAATTCCTCGACTTTTTCCTTTGGTGCGGGGGATTTGATTCGGACAATTGGTTCTAACTTGTCGTAACCCGCCAGCAAATCATCATCAAGACCAAAGATTGCGGCCAGATTAATGTGTCCTCTTGAAAAGACTTTCATTTCCGAAATCTCGATATCCATGATTTTAGCCCAAAATCGAGATACGGCAACAATACAACCACCAATACTGGCCAGAATAACTAATAAAGGACTTGGTCCCTCATTGGTCCCATCAAGGCCTTCGGGAGCATCAATAATATATTCATGGGGTTTTCCGCCCATTTTCACTTTCGTTTGTAATCCATCAGGAAGCATAGTGCATTCAACGTTAAAGTTTTTTTCTCCCTTTGAGATATCAGCTTTAATTGCTTCGTAGGTTTCTTTAAAACTTGGCATTTTTTCATCAATATTCCATTAACTTTTGATTAAAATTTACAAAATCATAATTTTTGTAAACTTTGGGTTTTGAATATTTATCCAAAACTATACTTTGGATTTTATTTGATTCCTTAAAAATTTGTTCTCCCATAATAGACTAAAATGTTCTATTAAAAGTAGAACGGGGAAAAATTAACCATCATAACATTGGATAAAGGGCTAAAGTAGAAAAAAGAACAATAATATGGTATTTTTAAACAAAACTTGGATATTTTTATAGTATCTTCATCACAACATGATTATTTCTGATCAAATGTAGCTTCCCGCAAGAGTTTATTCTTTTTTTAAAACTTCTGGGATAAAAAGATGAAATTTTGTACCATCCCCAAACTTAGAAGTAAATCCAATTAACCCATTCATCTTTTTAACTAAGCTAGCACAGATTACAAGGCCAAGACCTGTACCATGTTCCTTTTTTGTATAAAATGGAGCAAATACCATCTCTTTATCTTTTTCTTTTATGCCAACTCCATGATCCATGATTATTAAGTGGAGATAAGTATGATTTGGAAGAATATTGAGCTTTTCTTTAAATTTAGAAGGAGAATGAAGAGAACGAATAATCTTCCTTGTATCCTTTCCCAATATTGGTTCTGCTTTTAATAAAATTGAATCTTGATGGGGGCCTTTTTCACCTTTAAGGTCTCCTTTTTTAGATTTTTGGGCTTCATCTGCATTAATAAGGAGATTCATCATGATTTGGGCAAATTCCAATTCATTAATTTTAATGGGCGGAAGATCATCCCGTATGGCCAATTTATGAGAAGTATCTCTAGTTTTTAAAGCAAAACTGGCAGATTTTTTAATCAGAAAAGCCGGTTTATCTACCAATTTAACTTCTGTTTCCATATTTCGGGCGAAATGTACCAATTGAGACGACAATTGATTGGCTTTCATTGAAGCCTCCCCAATATCCGACAGTGATTCCATCACCGCTTCATTGAATAAATCCGGGTTTTCGCTATGCATCATTTTTAGCAATGATGTATGGCCTTTGATTGTTGAAAGCATATTTTTTAAATCATGAGCAATTCCGCCCGCCAAAACTTTAATTGCCATCCCTTTCTCTTGCTCAAGAAGCTGTTCTTGGGTTTTTTGAATCAATTTTTGCTGTCGCTCTTGGATTTCCAAAGTCCCAATAACCCACATATTCATAATTAGGGATAATAAGGACGCCGCAATGATTAAAGGTAAGAGGGTTGCAATGTGATTTACCAGGCCTACACCCGTTTCAACATCTATTTTTTGTCCCCATTCTAGTCTTCCAACCCCAGCAAATGCCAAAATTGTGGTAAGAATTGCAATTGATAAGCCACCAGTAAATTTATTGTCTTTTATAATGCCTGAAATAACAATAAAAAGCGCTATGAAAACAGCTGCATACCCAGAACGAATAAAAAATGCTTCAGTTAGGAAATATGAAACGCCGCCAACCAAGATAAAATTTGCCGCCCATTCAATTCTTTCAAAATAAACCAAAATATTTGAGATAAATGAAAGAGAAACTAAAATAAGTACATTCATATAAAAGGGACCCCCTGTAATCATTCCATAGAAGAAACCAAATAAAGAAGCCCAAAAAAGAATAATGGCGGTATATTTTGTAATAAAGGGGCGAAACCAATAAATATCCTTTATTTCCCGAGTTTTCTGTTGTTTGAAAAGAGACATCACATCATTAAAGTAAAAGCGATAATTAAAAACAGCTCTTATGTATTAAAGTGTTAAAGATACTACATCAGAAAGTTGAAAGAAAAAGCCAAAAAAATTAATCCTCCTAACTTAGGAGGAGTTTTAGACAATGAGATTGATTTAGTTAGAAGATACCTAAATCAATAGCCAAGTCTGCTGCAGAATCGTTTATATGTAATTTCACGAAAGCCTTTTTTTCACCACGGGAAGTAATCAATGTATTGATTTTAACCACCCGGACCCCAAATAATTCTTGGATTGCTTCTTTAATTTGGTATTTGTTTGCTTCTCGTTTCACAATAAAGGTCAGCTTATTTTGATCCTCAATTAAATCGAAGGTATTTTCTGTAACGACTGGCCTTTTCACGATTTGATAGAAATTTTTTTCCGACATCAGACAATCACCTCATCATTAAATGTGTTAAGAGCCTTTAGGGCAGATTGAGTCCATATGGTTAATCTGCCTGCATGGGTCCCCGGCGCTAAATCTGCACAAGAAACATTTTTGACTTCAATAACCTCGACGCCAGGGATGTTTCTGGCTGCTCGATGGATACCTAAATCATCTTTAACTACAATAAGGGGGCCCCTTTTTCGTTTGTACTTTCGGCCCCTTCTCTTTCCTTTTCCAGCCCTAACTCTTTTTTCTTTTGCACGTTTTAATTCGTCTTCCAAACCAAGCTGTACCAAGATATCATATACTTGCCCGGTTTTCTTTATATTCTCGAATTTATCATCAATTATAAGGGGAATATGCTTTACTGCATCTACTTTATGATTTCTGGATTTTACTAAACTTTTATCTCCAGTTGCTGAAATTGCACTAAAGAGAGCCTTTCTTTTCTCCTTTTTCTTGTTCTTCTTTTTCTTTTTCTTTTCCATTCTTGGAGGATGGGCAATTCTACCACCTACAACACCAGGTGCAAATCCAGCGTTCCTGGCTGTTGGAAATCCAGAGCCTCTGATTCTGGGGATCCTGGCCATTGCATAACCGGTACCCCAGCTTTGAGCAGTATTTCTTTTTCCGGCCAAGGGATCTCTTCCTTGAGGTTGTTTTTCTGCGGATTCAATAGCGGCAACCGCCCTTTCCACAAGCTCAAGCCTTGGTCTTACTGAAAATACATCGGGTAATTCAACTTCTTCTCTTTCTTCCCCATCTAGACCATAAATTTTTGTCATTTTACTCATTTTTCTTCACTCCTTTACTTCCTCTGTTTTGACAGCTTACTTATATATGTAATTTCGGGAACATCCAGTTTGAATGTTTTCTTTGGTCTAATTGTATCTCTAAGTCGAACAAGCCTCTTCTTTGGGCCAGGGCAAGAACCTGCTAAGATAATGTAATCATTACGAATTTCACCGTATTTTATAAA
>CAZEPC010000088.1:0-13590 GCA_964513765.1 uncultured archaeon | reverse complement strand
TCTACCTTATTAAATAACACTATTCATGGGATATACCTATCCAGTAGTTTTGGAGGATATGAAAATATCAATATTACTCATTGTGATTTCATAAAAAATGGATTTATTAATCTGGAACTGGACGATAATTATTGGTATGAACCTTCCAATATAAGCTATTGCGAGTTTATAAAAAGCCCGGAGGAAGGGTCTTATAATATCAATTACGAATTCAGCGGTAATAACCCCTCATCATTTCTCCACAATCATTATTCTGATCACATTGCAATAGATGGTGATGATGCAGATAATTATGCTGATGATCCCTATTATATTTTTGAAGATATTATTTTTGATCCAGAACCGCTGTTTATAGATGATGATGGGGATAGATTAGATAATTTAGCAGAAATTCAGTTTGGAACGAGTCCCTCAGACAAGGATTTCGACGATGATGGCTTAAATGATCTTCAAGAACTATTTCCATCAATCGCGTTTGAAAATGAAAGTTTGTATATCTTTAAGTTTAGTGCCACAAATCCTTTTATTGTTGATACTGATGGTGATGGACTCAATGATAGTCATGAATTATTTATCTCCCATACTAATCCTAATGTAATTGATACAGATTTTGATGGGTTTAATGACACATATGAAGTAACGATGAATACGAGTCCGATTAATAGCTCCGATTGGCCGGGTGTTGAATTCCAAGATACAACATTATATGATGATGATAAAGGGGGTATTGACCTTGACAAACCAAATAGAAGTGTCATGGCAATTCCTTCTTTTCCAATCGAATGGATGTTTCTCTTTTCTGCTATAACTTTTATTCTATTTATGAAAAAAATTCATGGAAAAATAAAGAAAAACTTGAATACTGGAAACACTATAAAATATCTTAAATTAGGAGGGGATAAAGCATGAATTTCATTCAGAAAATCAAAAATAGAAGAATAAATCCCCGGGGACAAGTATCATTAGGGGTCTTATTATATGTGGTATTTGCAATGCTTAATCTAATTACTTCTTCATGGATACCCGTAGTATCCCATGAAATATTTGCCGATTTTTCATATGAACAAATTGATGATGAAAATTGGAACAATTATTATCTTGGCGAGGGTATTTACATTAAACAAATTGGAACGCCTGAAGAGGGTGATAATCGGATGCTTTTTTGGGAGGGGGGAGAAAACCAAATTAGGTATTTTCAAGTTCCTTCAAATAGGACTTGGGATGGAGAACAAGATATATTATATTCCTATTATGATCTTGATAATAGTACCTCAAAGATAATACAAATGGCTGGAAATACTAAATTCTTCGACACATACGGAAAATCTTGTGTGGGTGTATATAATTTAGAACCCACAGCGAGGAAAGATCCTGAAATATTGTGGAAACATGATGAAAATAACTATGATGGTTGGGAAATAAAGATGACGAAAGTAGTCCCTGATGTGAACGGAGATGGTTTTGAAGATATCTTTGTTTCAAAAGCTCAAGTGGTGGAGGCGCTTCCTTATGCTGATGAGGAGGGTTTTAATTATACCCAATTCTTTTTGGAAAATCCAAGCGAATTTAATTATTATTACGATATAGAGTATATTGATTATGAGATTTGGAACGATAAAACAATCGTGAATCAAGTTATTATTTCTCCGAATTACAAGGAATATAGCCATGTATTGGTAGATGGAAAAACTGGGGCAGTACTTAGGGACAATAAAAATCAACCGATAAAATTTGCAAATAGTAATGTGAGTGTTATTGATGCGGTTTTATTGAATTCCGATCTCAATGTATCCAGAAGAAATTCATGGGAATTGAATGATACTATTCCCGAAATGGCGTTACATGAATCAACGATGGATAGAAGTATCTACATGCATTCGCAGTTCTATTTTAAATATAATTCCTACTCTTGGTCTGAAGATATCAATCGTACAAAATGGAAGGATGCAATCAATACCTATTATCTTAGAAATGGGACTTTGAAATATTCGATTAATGAATCAAATGGAAACGTCTTCAATACAACATACTCAAAAAACATCGATTATGTAGATCCTTTGCCTAATAATGATGAAAATGATGATGATTATCCTAATAAATTACCTCTAAATCGGAAGTTTTATGATTATGATATAAATTTTAATGCCCAAATTAAAGATTCGGTAACGATTTCTCTGGCCGAGCATGGGTTTAGAAAGATAAAATCTGTCGGAAAGGGGTTTGCTGTTGAATTCTACCCTAACGAATACTTTGAGAATTCTCCAATCATTCAATCTCATGTATTTAATGCCAGCAGCGGTGAAGAACTCTGGCACAAGAAAAAGGGGCTTGTAGTGGGTCATAAGGATTTTGATGGTGATGGGCTATTTAATATAGGACAATACATTCGAAAATTGGACGATAATTCAAATTATACCGATCATTCAGAATATCGTAATGTAAGCTATTATGAGAGTGCTAAATTTTATTTATATGATGAATTGGATGGGGATAGTCTAGCAGTCTATGATTTTAACATACATAAAAATGAAACCCCGTTTAATACCAGGATTTATTCTACCCAAAGGGATATGAATATAGATGCAATCTTTCCGGCACCTGTCTCATTTTCATTCTCAAGTGATGATATGAATGGGGATGAGATTCCTGAAATTTATGGATGGGTTGCAAATATTTCCTATAAGTTCTATGAAGAAGATCAGTGGGAAGATTACATTGCCGCTTTTCGAAACTTTAGACTGACTTTAAGTCCAAATACAGGGATTATGAATCTGTCTAGCATTTTTCAATATCCCGAATCGGAATTTGGATGGAATCAATTTAGGGTAGAAAAACCCTTACCGAGTTTCAGTTCTTTCTTTTATTCGGGGCGGCTTACACCACTTCATCTCGATATTGATGGGGATAACCAAGATGATTATTATTCAAATTATAATCATTATCAAATGGAGAAAAACCCCTTTATCACAGTATCCTCCCTGAGAAATATTCCTCCCAATTTCTTTCTAAACCGATTGGGGAATAAGGCAGAAGATTTGAAATATAGAGAGAGTAGTGATGAAGAAAGGGTTTCATTGGAAGAGTTTGATAATAGCGAAATTGAAGGCTTCTTTTGGAGATCTGAGCAAGATTGGAGGGAAATAGATAATGTCTTCATTGTTCAGAGGGGCCATTCCGGTAAGCAGCGGGTACCTGTGGTCTATATATACGAGAATACTTTCTATTATTACAATAATATTCTGACGAGTATAGAGGAGGAAACATTTACCAATTTCTTCACCGATTTTTCCCAATCATTGACATATGGTGCAATTGGCCTTATTATTGTTTGCGCTTTAATTTTGGCGATTTCTATCAAGCCTAAAGGTAACAATCTTGATAATATTATCCCTAATGATAACAAGATTAAGCTAAATAAGAAACAGAAGGGGTCAAATTCCCATAATAACGAAGAGCTTTCTTCCAAAGAAAATCTCAAAACGGGGGAAAAAGATGGTAACTCTAATGAGAATAATGGAAAAAAGAGAAATTTCCGTTCGAAACCCGATCTGGATACGATTGAAGATGAGAGGCTTAAGGAAAAAGTAAAGACCAGACTTAAAAACTTAAAAATACTGAGATTCATCACAATAATTTCGGTGATTTTAATTCTGGTCGCAATTGGAGGGATTTTCATGTATTTAAGAACGGTGGCCCGCTTTTATGTTCAGTATTCCGAAACATATGTGGGACCTCAATCGAGTATTTTGGCCTTGATAATTATTTATCCCTTAATCCTGCCCCTGTTGTTTATTTTACCCATGATCTACAAAAAGGTGGCCCCATTCTTTGCCGAAAAAACATTTTTCAATCTTCAACGCGGATATTTCAAGAGACGAATGGCACAAGGAAAATTAGATTATAAAATTATAGTTACCCAAATGGATGTAAGGTATGATGTAAGCATCTTTACATATATCAAGAGGGCGATTCTTCCCATTTTCATTGCTTTTACAATTGGAATCTCAATATATACGGGTTTATCGAGTAGCGGATGGTTAACGGGTTTGATTTCGAATTTTAAACCTAATTTTGTTGGTCTTACCAATCCAAAGAGTTTGGGGATTGTCCGTCAGGATGTTCCCTTTGACCGAATCTGGGTTGAAATGGGTAATTTTGCGGGGTATTGTATTTTGCCTATGCTTGTCACCTATTTTCTAACCGCGGTTCTTATTCCAAGTGGCTGGGTCCTTGATGATGCTGGAATAACCTATTATGTGAAATATAAAAAATATCGGGGCATCAATGATGTTGAATCCGTTTCGACCTGGTTATTAGGTGTAATCAGCGGATTCTTTGGTATGTCCGGTCTTTTATCATTCATCAGCTTATTCAATCCCTTCTTGGGCCAATTAGGGTCTTTGGAGGATGCAATTGAACTTAATATGGTAGGTGCAAGTGGAAACTTGGGTGTATTTATTTTAATTTTAACCCTCATCCTCTTTCCCTTGATGATTAGTTTGGCTATTATGATAGCATGTATTCACAAGGTTGAAACTAACTTTTATTCCATTTCAAAGCGTTTGTTTAATCGAATGGAAGATACGGGTATTGATACGACCCCCGTAGAAATTGCTGCAGTATTAGATGCGGATGTGGGAGAGAAACCCTGGACAGATGGACAAAAAGATGTTATAACTGGCGATGAGTTGAGAAAAAGAAAAAAGAAGAAAGAAGCTTTAACCGATGAAAAGAAAGAGGAAGAACATAAAAATATCCTTCAAACCTTGAAAATCCTTCCTGAGTTAATAAAAGAGATGAGTCTATTTGAGGCAGTAAATCTAATTAAAGCCAAAGTACTTGAAGCCAATATGTACGAGTTAGATGCTTTGGAAGAAAAATTGTTTGATCTGTCGATGCGGGTTAAGAATTTTAAATCTATCCGAAAGGATTTTCAAAATAATGGGAGAATCTCAGTTGATGTAATGGCCACAAAACTTTCCATGGAAAAAGATGAACTTAATTCCATAATAGAAGAGGAAAAAGGAGAATCTGATTTCTTTGAATATAAGAATGGAACCATTGAGATAAATATGGAGGAACTAAAATCCAAAATAGAAGAAAAATTCATGCAGGAAGTAAAACAGGAACAGATTATCGATACTCTATTGGCCAAGATTTTCCTTCGGATCATAGAAAATGAGGATATAATGACAATAGAAATAGAATAATGGTGTGGTCTAAAAAATCTTTTATCTCTCTTTCCTTTTTTGTTTTTGTGCTTTTTTTCTCTTTTCAATACTTAAATCAATACAATTCTTATTTCCTTTTATTTAATAGAAAGCTTTTCTGAATTTGGTTTTGAACTTAATCCGAATTGGTTCTGGGGAGTGTATATGAATATCTAGCATGTGTGTGGTTGGTTCAATCTGTTCATCATCTTTATATATGACTTCTATTTGATCATTGAGGTTCACCCTGCCACCATTAAAGCTGGAGAGATCTGTATATTTTGATTCTACTCCCTTATATCGTATGTAAAAATTGTTGGGATCCAGATTTTCTCCATCTAGTTTTAGCTCTATGGAGTCTATATAGGATTTTAGAGGGGGTGCATTAAATAAAAAGGGTTGTATTTTGTTTATGAGTGTTATTGAAAACCCTCCCTCTTCCCTCACTTTTGCACAATCACTGGGAAAAATCTTTTTCAAGACAAATGCGGGTATAGTTGAGGCCTTATCTTTTTCTGATTCCATAATATTATCACGGTTCTTAGGTTAGGTATTTTTAAATTGGTATTTAGTGTGAATTTAAATATCTTTTAAAATTCTGGTTTAATTATTTGAGAAATTTCCACATATTTAAAAATTTTTTTCCTTTTAAAACTATAGCTATTTGTGCAATCCAAAAAGAAAGTCCAAAAAGACCAAATAAAAAAGGAAGGAGATCAATCTGGCTTGAAAAACCAAGAGAACTTAGAAATCATCGATCAAAAAGTCGATTACAAAGATTACGAGGACTTTGAGAGGATTGGATATTTCCGAATCACGGGGTCCTTTTATTTTAACATAATTTTTGCTCCCTTGGCCCTCGGCTATGTTTTTCTTATTCCTATTTTCATTCCCCAAAAAGAAGCTCTTTCATATTACACGATTGTGACTTCTTTATTTGCGTCTATATTTACTCTGGCCGATTTAGGGTTGGCATCTGCTCTTAGTAGGTTTGTAGCAGAATACCGAATCAAAGATCCAAGAAGAACTTTAAAATATGTACAATTCTTTATCTGGTTCCAAGCATTTACTGGATTAGTTCAAACGACGGTTATTTCGATTATTGGGCTCTATTTTTTGAAAGGAAGCTACTTGTCCTATGCGCCTTGGTTTTTCTGTTTTATCTCAATCATCCAATACCCAGGATCTCTGGCGGTATTTAAGGAAGCACTTAAAGGATTCCAAGAGTATAACAAAGTTAATATTATCACTATCTCAAATTCAATTATTCAAATTCTTACATTGGTATCTTGTTCTCAGTTGGGGGCGTGGTATGGGAGGATAAACCCTGAGCTGGGCGAAACTATGGGTAGTACGATTGGGCTTATTGTGGGTTATTATCTCGATGATTTTACTCTTTTATTGATTTCTGCCTGGCTTTTTTCTAAGGTTTTAGAACCGATGGGTTTTAAACTAAGAAATGTTCTGTATTGGGATTTCGGAAAGGAAATAGCCGTGGAATCTATTAAATTCGGAATAGGGGTGATGGCTTTTAGTTTTTCTTGGCAGATCGTGCAGAGTATACTCTCCATTATTTATGCTTCCAGCTTTGCGGGATATTCCACATTAATTGCTGCTGCTCAGATCATTATCCCCGTAGTTTCCCTCTCGGAACAAGTTAATCTTATATATCTCCCTAATGTGAGGCCCTCTGTTTCGGAAGCTTATTTTAATGACAAAGAAAACTATGCCCGGTGGGTACTTACGAATGTTTTTCGGTCTTGTGGTCAATTTATCGGGATGATTACTCCTATTGCCATCTTACTTACGCCCGGCATTTTCCGTGAATTTCTTCCAGAGTATTATTCCATTTATAGGGAATTATTCTTGCCAGCCCTAATGTACGGTACAATTTTTCAATTTAGTCATGTAATGAATGAGGTTCTCATCGGTACCGGCCACAATGCCTTTAATGTATTTATCACTGTGGTTGAAAATGTGGTAATAGTATCTATGACCATTGTTTTCATTAATCTGGATGCAGGTGTGTTTGTTTTAGTATGGCCTAAGTTCATCGCAACTTTGGTGAAGCAAGGAGGTGGATGGTTGTTTATTAACCGTAGGATTATAGATTTAAAGGTCAACCTCTGGCAATCATTCGGATCCACATTTCTTGCAGGTACCATTTATTACGGGTTTCTTGCGGGCATATTAGCCCTTTTAAAGGTATTTTTACTTTCAGTGCTTGGAATTCAAGTCATTTTAGCTTTAACTTTGGTAATGGCTATTTTTATTTTACCCGGTCCCTTCTATTACTTCTGGTGGGGCCTGGTTGGGGGATTCGATGTGAATACCCTAAATGACTTTCAAAAGTCTATTTCGCTTTCCGGTCCCTCAAAATTCTTGGTCAAACCCTGGTACATACTCGCAAAATTTGGGTCAAAAATATCACCTCTTTATAACAAATCTCCGGTCGATTCAACAAAAGTTGGAGAAGAGATCAATATGTTAATGTCCCAAAAAAGCGATGTAGATAAAATGAACTCATAGTCTTATCCTAATCTTGTTTATGTTGAGATTTAGGCACTTCTTCCATATAACAACCACAAATTTATATTGAAAGAAGTTCAACATTTGCATATGGGTATATTTAAAAATTCGAAGCATATCTTTAAATCTTCATATAAAGTGGTAAAGAAGGATAAGGAGCTGCTTCTATTTCCAGTTTTGGCTGCTATTTTTTCGATCGCCTATTTCTTCGCCATGCTATTTCCCACAGTCTTCTCGGAACTGCTTACATCCAATAATGAATTTGCAATGAATACAATGAGGTATGTAATGATTGTGCTCACTTATTTTGGATTGGCTTTTATCATGACCTTTTTCGATTTCTGTGCGGTCTATACCATTAAAAAGAGGTTTGAGGGGGGAAACTCCAAATTTTTTGAGGCAATTAAATATGCATTCTCAAAAATCCATTTGATCTTTGTGTGGAGTATAATTTCCGCCACGGTTGGGTTAATTTTGAATGTTATTGAGCAAATTGCGAGGAATTCTGGGAATTTTGGAAGGATATTGCTTACGATTGTGAGATTTGGTCTAAGTGTTGCGTGGAGCATTATGTCGATGTTCGTAATCCCCGCAATGGTCTATTATGAATTACCTCCGACTAAAGCCATGAAAAAATCATCTCGAACCTTCTCTAAAACATGGGGAGAGAATTTAGTTCGTCAATTTGGTATGTTTCTATTCCTCATCATATTTGGTCTGCTTGGGGTCGGTTTAGTGGTTGGGATTTATTATTTAACCATTCCAGTCTTAGCTATGGGTACGAGAGGTCTGATCATTACAATTGTAGTTGGTGTGATCTATTTTGTTCTTTTGGCGCTCTTTTACAGTGCTTTAAACAAAGTTTATAATACTGCATTGTTTGTATATGCAGATTCTGGCAATATTCCTGGGGAATACGATTCAAAAGTCGTTAAAAGTGCGTTTAAAGTGCAAAGTCATTAAATGTAAATACAAAAAAATTTTTTTTTTCTTTAGAATCCTTTATTTCTTTTCCTCAATTTTTTTATCTTCTACTTGGACAAGATTCACCAAATCCTCAAAATTCTCATATACTTCTGGTTCTAATTGATTGGTGATTAATTTATTCATCTGATCAAATGTGCCTACTTGGAAAAGGGCCAGTTTTTCAAATTTGGTTTTATCCGCAAGAACATAAATATTGTCGGGCTCCACCAAATCAAAAATTAAATCATAAATGGAAGCTTCAAAGTTGTTATATTGCATAAACCCTTGAAATCCATCCTCATTTACAACTGCATCTACCTCTATGAAGACTTTATCTATGTTTCCTTTTAGTAATTTAAGGTCAGTTTTAGTTATTACGCCATAAAAGCAAGGCGAGTCCGGTCTGAGATGGCCACCTGTGGTGGAAAGCTTAAATTTAATGTTTCCGTATTCATATGAGACAATATCCACGGAATTTGTGTAAAGATGAAGATTCTCATGGTCTTTATGAAGCTGCTTCACCAATTGAAGCATTGTAACTCCTGAAGTTAGGAATATTTTATCGTCCTCTTCTATCAGATTTTCGGAAACATGCTCAACAATTTTCTGTTTCAAATCCCAATTCAAATCTTGATCTGCTTTACTGCTATATCCGAGAAATCTGGAGGGGACGAGACAGGCACCGCCCAATGTTCTGACTAAATATCCCATTTCCTCTAATTTCTTGAGGTCTCTGCGGATGGTCATCTCATGGTAACCGAACTTATCCGCTAAATTTTTTAATTCTACACTCCCTTTGCGCTTAAGCTCGTTCAATATTTTATTGTGTCGGAGTTTCACCTTTTTTTGGGTCATAAAATCACGTTTTCTTTTTGGAATATGAAAAATATTTCATAATAATTTCAAAGATTGTTACTAATTTACAATTATTCCTTCCAAAATAAAAACATTCACATATTTTGGTATTTTTTTACATAAGAGATGTAGTTTTTTCATATATTTTTTATGTAAATTTTGTTTGTTGAATGCTTGACTTGTAGTGAGCAAAATTGGTTGGTTTATAGGGTTGGATTCTAAAAAATATTAATATGTGTGTGTATTGTAAAATCTAGAACGTGAGCCCTAAAGATACGATCTCCCACCAAGCTAGAGCGAAATTCCTCAAAGAATATAACGATCTTATTAAATCAATTATTCCATTTTTGGCAATCAAAGAAAAAGATCAAAAATCCAAGGGCCAAATGGTTGAAACAAGGAGAACTTCCGTCTCTCATCTTTTAAATGATTTAATTTTCCTTCTTTTCATTTCTCCAGATAAAAAAAACAGCTTTGATTTTTCAATTAGCAGTATCTTGGGGATTAAATCTCTTAAAGCATTAAAGGACAAAATCCTTGCTTACAATAATTGTTTGGGTCCAAAGAGTAACATTGAGAGGGATACGAACTTGGATTGTGGGAAAAATGAAGTGTCCCTCAAAAACCTTGTGGAGGATGTCCTTAACGCGATCCAGGGCCTTTCCTATTTCTTTCCTCATAATAATCCGCATGCTCAACCTTCTATTCGCTTAGAATCCCTTGAAACCAACAAAATTTACGAGAATTTAACCCTTCAAGGATGGGATTTAATCTTTGATTTTTTGGGATCATTGTACTTAGAAGGTGATGAATTTTCCATTCTTGAAGGGGTAGAGGTATCCGAAAGTAAAGAAAACGGCCGCATCTTAATTAGACCCGATATTTTTGGATATATCTATGAGAATAATTTGAATATCTCTCATAGGACGATCACTGGTTCATATTACACGCCAACGGCCATTTCAACTTATATGATTAAGGAATCCTTATTGAAATTTGTATTTTCAAAATTCTCATCTAGTACATTTCCTAAAATTGAAAGATTATTAGAAAATGGTGTTGAAAAACAGCTAAAACTTGAGTTAAGGCAATTTCTTTTTAACCCATCCAAGCATCGATTACAATTATGGGAGGACAAAATTAACGCGATAATTGGAAACGATAAAAATCCCAATATGAGTATCAATAGCAATACCAATAGCGATACCAATAGCGATACCAATAGTAATACCAATAGCGATAATAATAATGATACCCATAACATGGTAAAAAAAATTCAGCATCTCTACTTCTGTTTATATTCTATTTTTTCGGAATTGACCTTGTGTGATATTGCATGTGGATGCGGTGAATTTTTGATTGTTTCGTGTCATATAATGTATGCCACTCAATTCAAATTGTTACAAATCTTGTTAAATTCCTCGGAAACCTATTTTAAAGTTTTGAAGAAGCTAAAAAAGGAGATTAATCTTCACACATCTACAGAAATCTATATTTTGGAGAATTTAATTTCGGAAAATATTTACGGAGTAGACCTCCAGGCCGCTCCTCTCTCTATCACAAAAATGAGATTGTGGATTTACATTTTTAACAAAATTCAATCTCTTACCCTCCCTAAAAGACAATATGAACTCTTTTTTGATTCAATTAGGGTGGATTTTAAGATTATACAAGGAAATAGTTTGGTGGGGTTTTTAAATTCCAAAAGTCTTGAAGGTGATCATAAACTGGATAATAACTATTTTAAAAAAATGCGAGCAACCCTCAAGAAGAGAAAAGTTAGGAAGACTCTAAAAAAATCGTTTTTTGAGGCTTCTCACCCTCTTCATTGGTCAAAAAAGTTCCCAAATATGATAACACATAATATTCCAGCGGATGATAACCCTATGTTTAAAGGGTTTGACCTTGTTGTGGGAAATCCTCCCTATTTAAATAATAAAAAGATTCCCAAAACCGATAAAATATTGTATAAGGCAGCAGGTTATGAATCTGCCTATAAATTGTATGATCTTTCGGTACTTTTTATCGAAAGAGCACTTCAGCTTCTTCATGATGATGGGTTTGTCTCCTATATCATCACAAATAAATTTATCTCCACCGATTATGGAATTAAAATCAGAAAAATCCTGTTGAAGAATACCTTGATAGACCAAATTATTGACGTGTCCCATTTATCTGTGTTTAAATCCATTGCCACTTATCCCATTATTCTTATTACGCAAAAAGCTCGCAAATTGCATAATGAAGAGAAAGTACATAATAAAGGGAAATTGCACAATAAAGGGAAATTGCAAAATCTGGAAAAAAATCCAATTAGATCAAATAATATCACTTTAGTGTCCCAACTTCAAAATTTGGATTCCCTTCAATTATTGGAACAAAATGGGGGTGAAGATATGAATCTGGAAGAGAAAAATGCTACAGATCATATGGAGGTTCATCATATTAATCAAGGTGTGTTTTTAGATACACCTAAATATATTTTAGATATCTCTGGCAATGCCCATATTTGTGATTACTTGAGAAACAAAGATGATGTGAATTTCTTGGGAGATCTCCCCATAGATTGGGTATACCGCCCTCTAGGTTTTACGAATTGGAAGGCTCAGACCAAATTTATCCGTAGAGATCTCTCACCTAAAAAGACGCGTGCTATTTCCGAAAATTATCTCCCTTTCATAGGATGCGGGAACGTGAAGCGCTTCTACTTGGATTGGCAAAAGACCCTAAGATTAAATAGACAAAAATTCACAAAAACTTGGCTAGAATATAATGATGAGATTTCAGATCTATGGAATTTGTATAAAGGACCCCAAGTATATCTTAAGGAAGTCGCCACAGAAATCACGGCTGCATTTAGTTCTCAAGGGTACGCGCATTTAACCGGGATATATGTATTGCGAAAAAAAAATCATCAATCTATCCCTTCCCAGGGAAAAAATCACCAAAAAAAGGATGAAAATCTGAATTTGGAGAATTATGACCAAACATCAAAAAAAGACCCTCATGAAATTGATTTAAAATTCCTCTTGCTTTTACTAAACAGCAAAGTACTTAATTTCTACTATAATTCTATTTTTGGGTCTTCACATATGGCCAGAAATTATCTCAATTATCATGGCTCGTACTTGAAAAATCTACCCATTTTGCAATTATCCAAAAAGGATAAAAAAGTAATGGCAAATCTGGCGGATATATTGCTCCTTTTAAGTCGTATTGAATATCTATGCAAGGATGTTTCCTTTAAGGACCAAGTGGAGCAAAGGGGGATAGATGTTGATCAAGGAGAGGTAACTTCCCATTTTGAGAAAATAAAATTATTCGGGGATCTCCTCATCATGGAGTTGTATTTCAAGGATAGAATTCATAAGAAAGGAAAAAGCAGCCGATATGAAAATAAGTTCATTTCTATTCGAGACCTCTCCTCCCTTATCCGTGAAAATACTGGAAATATTAGATTTAAGAAGATGATGGGGGAGATATATAGTTTTATCTTGAGTGATGGAAGAAAGTGTAATTGTAAGGAGTTTCTTTCGAACTTGATGCAAGCGGTTAAGGATATTTCCAATCTGTCCTTGGAGCTGTCCAGCAAATTTAATCTTTCCCGGAGAATTGATTGGCTCAATTCATTTCCCTGGATCCGAAAAATCGGATTATTATTGTAATTAGCAGTAAAGGAGATGTTGGGGAAGTACTTGCTTTAGTAATGAGCTAAAACTTTTCCTTCTCAAAATAAATCTTGGTTGATTCATTGGCCATTTTTTTTCTTTTTTGTTCTTGATAGCCGAATTCCTTGAATAAAGATTGCCCTTTTTCGTCTTTAAGGTCTGTATGGACCTCGTAGAAGAGGGCAAATTGAAAATACGATTCAATTGGGTACAAAAGCTCCATATGGGTTAGTAAAATACCCTTATGATAAAATGGACACATATGCAAAATTTGGATGGATTTGATGTAGGTCCCCCGATATAATATATTTGAAAATGAGTACGAAGAGTGATTTTGCTAAAGCTGTGCGATCCACCAAACC
>CAZEPC010000087.1:11725-13667 GCA_964513765.1 uncultured archaeon | reverse complement strand
AAGTAGGTTTATTAGATTAAAGATAAGAGAAAAGGCCATTGCCCCGACCAAGATCCATCCGAAATAATTTATGATCGGAAACACGGGAATTGATTCGGTTTGCTTTAAAATTGCTCCATTAAGAATGAAAAACAGTCCCACATGTCCTAAAATATTGATTAATTGCCCAATCCAATACGTAAAGGTATGGCGACTCCAAAATAGTAGGATGTAGGTTAAGGATCCCCATAATACCAAGCCCACCATTAGATCGGGAAAGTAAAAATCTTCGGCATTGAGCAACAGGGGCGTTATTTCAAAGAATGCCACAAAAGTCATGGCGATTCCGAGTGTGATTTGGGAGAATTTACTTCCTATTTGCATTATATTATCCAATCGCTCAATGTTTAGCTCCCTTCCGTCCCTAACCCTTCCGTTTTCCTCAGAGTTTTCGGGAAAAGTTAGTTTTGAATCGCTTTTTGGATTCATATGATTCAATATTTCGTGGTTGGTGCTTATTAATATTTTTTATTTATAAAAAAAGCAGAAGCTAATCGTACAGACATGCCAAAATGAAAAATACAGAAAAAAGAAAGAAGTGTTGTTTATAGGTGCGATTTCTTTATAAAAGAGGTATAAATACAATTCCGCTTAATATAGAGATAACACAGCCCACAATCCTGGCGCATATTTTAATCTTAAATTCGTTGCTGAATTCCTTCCATTTTTTCAAATGGGAGAAAAGGGACTCGCCCTTAAGATATACTAAATATGTATTGGTGTCGGATACCATTATAAGACTTCTCTCCAAAACTGTTTGATGCCAAAAGACTCCTCCAATTACGAAAATTCCCAATACCACATCTATAACTATGTTGATTCTGATTTCTCCTAAGTTTGGTGTATACCAGAAGATCGAGGTTATGAGATTGGAGCTAAAAAATACCAGCAAATATTCCAAGAGAAGGGTAAGTGGATTTACTCTCCCCCGAGTTAATACTTTTTTATTTTCCTCTCCAGGTTTTGGATGCACCAATAGGAAATAAAAATATTGATCGTTCTCTTGAGTAATGTGATGAAATGGAATCTCTTGACTGGAGGTTTCTTTTTTTAACACATTAAGTCCTTTGGCCATTTCTGTCCCTTTGTCATTTAAAGGTTTGTAATGCTTGATATATTTGGTTAGATAAAGAATTCCCGTTAAAATAAGCACGATCCCGTATTCAATTCCGCTGAAAAATTTGAATACTTGGGAAAGAATAGCAAGGGCAGGGAATCCTATTCCCAAAGCGAGAAGAAGGGTAAAGCCACCGTTCTCAATCGTGGAAATCTTTCCTTCATCCTTAGGGGCTTTCATTTTGGTTCCGAATTGAAGAATGCTCTGAATCCTCTCCTTGAAATTAGTAGCATTTCGAGGCGGATAGAAATTAAGTTCTACCTCCCGCCGGCTATCCTTCAAGAAGATGCGGAGTTTATACTCCTTGGCAAATAATAACAGTCCTAGCCCGAAAAGCTGGGTGATCCCCGTTATTATATACATAATTCCGACCAAAATCCCGGAACCATATGCAAATTCGTTAAAAAGAAGATGGCCGCCATCGATAAAACAGTAAGAAATATGGATGGCAAATCCGGGGATCCAGAGAGATTTTGCGCCGAGATGAGCATTCTGCAAAGAAAATGCATCTATTTGGGATTGTTTAACGCTAATTTGTTGCTTCCATACCCCTTTTTCATTGAGCAATAGCTTAAGTTCTCCTTGTATGTTGGTTCTTTGCATCTCAATCTTTTTAGTATGCAAAAGGGCAAATGTCAAAATCCCTCCGGCAAATATCAAAGGAAACAAACTCATTGGATAGAACATGGTAGGTCCCCCTAGCACAAAATAACTCCCAGTTTCGCTGAACTTCTCAAGGATTCCCGTCCCAAAAAGGACCGCGTTAATTATGCCCATTATTGTAGA
>CAZEPC010000087.1:0-11625 GCA_964513765.1 uncultured archaeon | reverse complement strand
GTTTAGTTTCCATTTAGAGTCCTCCTTGTGAAAAAATTGCCGGATTTGGGGTGAATGGGACATCTCCTGCCTGTTTAATCCCGGTTGCATTAATAAATCCATGTGCTCTGGCTATCCAATATGGGGCCATAAATGAAATTCCCGCATTTTCCAATAACGGTCGATTTAATGTACGGGGTTCATAAAATGGGTTTTTGGCCCAGAGAAATGTGATTCCTGGCCTGAGATCGGCGGTGAGGGGCTTAGTATAGATCTTCTTCTCGATATCCACATCCATTAAAAAAATGGAATAGAAGTCTCCCAGAGGATGTTCTTCCAGCCATTGTTCCCATTTTTCAAGCTCCGGAATGACGTCATATTCATCTGGTGTTGGAGGCGCCTCATAGGCCCTATCAGGAAAATGAGACTGTTCTAATCTCATTAGTTGATCTTCAACATCATGTTCAAGAACCGGGAAATCTCCTTGTTGAGATCCATATAATTCGGCCCGGAGTGCCAAATATATCGCGTTAAAGTAAGGATTTCGGTGATTTTCCACATTCTTCCGTAAGGAATTGAGATATCCCTCATAAAACCTTTTTCCAATATTTGTTTCGATTCCTTCTAATACCAAGAATCCAAAACAGGCCGCGTGGGCAAAATTATAGGCAAAATAATTGGCCACCGTTTCCTGGGCACCGCTCATTTTATTGTGGAAGTAGCCGAATTCGTTATTCATAAAATAGTAATAGAGATCTCGGTATTTTTCGGGATAACACATTGAGGCCATTTTAAGCAAAACTGCCTTCCAAAAGCCTCCCTCGCCCACCCGCGGATTTTGATCTACGCCAGTCGGACCTCCGTGGGCCGCAATCCCTAAAAATCTGTTCTGTACCATATAATTGGCCAGTTGATCAACAATCTTATACACCATATCTAATATCCAAGGATCCTCAATATATTTAAGTGCCATTGCCAAAAACATATAATATCCTCCGTGTTCATCATTTGAAGTGTAGTCCCTCCATTTCCATTGGGAATATTTTCCGGTCCCGTTAAAATGTTTGGGATGCTCTTCAAAATAATATGCTCCTACGTCCCGTGCATCGGGCGGGGAATATCCTCTGGCCAACTTGCCAGGATATTCGCTTCCTAACCCGCCATTGGGCACCCTCATCAGCATCGACATTCCGTGAGTGAGATTATACAATACTTGCAAGGCATCCGCTTCCATGGCCCTATTTCCTTCCCTTTTTGCTGCCAAATATTTATGTACCCAAGCAGTGTAGGCAATTCCCGTTCGTAAAGCTTCGTTATCACCGTACTTGTAATGGTCAACCTCCGTGTATGAATCATCCGTAAAATAGGTTGGGCTGCACATATTCAAGGGCATATGGTATTGTTTAAACCTCTCATCAGTCCAATTTGCCACCTCCGAAAGCCGGGAGTAATTAATCTGCTGGAAAGTGCTTGGATCCGGCTCTAAATCGAAGGAATGCTGAATTAAATCCTGATATATTGAAGTGACTCTAACTACCGGAATTGAGATGGAAATCATCGGGATAAGAACAACAAGGACTATGCCAAGTGCCCGAAGTCTCTGCTTTTTTTGTGATTTAATTTTCATTCTTAGAACTCCTAAATATCTTTTTGTTTCTTATCTAAATTAAAAAACTGTTAGGATAAAAACCTATTATTGTCTTCTGGATTTTAGGTTGTTCATAGGATTTTGCATCTAATTTTCATTCGGATTTTTAGATTAAAACAATTTGATTTATTAACTCATTTTTTTGTTACTCACAGTAATTGATTCTCGGATAATTAAAATAAAACGAGAGAAGCAATTAGAAATTAAGAAAGGAGCAAAGAACGATGGAAGCCGAAAAAAAGAAAAAATGGATGGCCGTAATAGTTATTCTTGTTGTTTTAGGAACCGCATTTGGATTAGTGTATTATTATGTTTTAAGAAGAGAAGAAACACCCGGCTATAATGATGATTATAACTTGGATACTGCCCCCAAAGTATCACTCATGGCAGAAAATCTGGAAATTCCTTGGAGCATGGATTTTTTACCCGATGGAAAGAAAATTTTTACTGAAAGGCCAGGTAGAATAAGGATTATTGATGAAAATGGGGATTTATGGGATAATTCCGTTGATGTGACCCTAAATGTGGCACATGTTGGCGAAGGGGGGCTTCTTGGTATAGTTCTTCACCCTAATTATACTTCCACCCAATATATCTATATCTATTTTACTTATGAGGAGGGAGGAGAGTATAAAGATAAGGTCGTGAGATATCAACTTTCCTTAGAAGACCAAACTGCTGAGATGAGTAATGCCTATACGATTATAGAGGATATTCCGGGTGCCTCATATCATGATGGAGGGAGGATCAAGTTTGGGCCCGATGAAAAACTATATATTACAACCGGTGATGCAGGTAATACATCCGCTGCGCAAGATAAAAACAATTTGGCAGGCAAAATCTTAAGATTTAATGCTGATGGTTCGATCCCTGATGATAATCCCTTTGGAGATTCTCCAGTATATTCTTATGGTCACCGAAACCCCCAAGGCCTTGCGTGGGACTCGGAAGGAAGATTATGGTCCACCGAACACGGCTCAACCTCAACAGATGAGCTCAATTTGATTGAGGCGGGTAAAAATTACGGTTGGCCCGTTATCAGAGGTGATCAAACAAACGAAAATATGGAAACACCGGTAATTCACTCGGGGTCCAGCACCACTTGGGCCCCCTCCGGCTTAGCATTCCAAAATGACACTTTATATTGGGGAGGTCTCCGGGGCGAAGGGCTCTATGTGGTTGAAGATGTTTCAAGTTATCCTACCAGCCCGATAAGTGTGGAAAAATATTTTGATGGGGATTACGGTCGGATTAGGGCGGCTGTAAATGGTCCAAATGGCTTTATATATTTATTAACAAGCAATAAGGATGGCCGAAATCCCAATCCTGCAGATAATGATGATCTTATTATAAGGGTTAATCCCACCAAATTATAGTTCTTTTCTTACTCCCTTTTTTCTTACCCTCCTTTTTCTCTATTGTACCCTTTGCTTTCATTTTCCTTTCATTTTCGTTTTGCATTATATTCTCTTCCATTATTGCTACAAATATTAAATAATGGGAAAATCATATAGAGAATATGGACGATCTACAAGTTGGGACATTTCAGAATGGTGTTTCGTACCTCAAGTACGGGAATGGAAAAAAATCACTTGTGATATTTCCTCCTACGGCCGCTTTAACTATGCATATCCATAAAAACCCAGAAAAATCCATTAAAATGTATAAAAAATTACTTCCCCCTGGGTTTTCCTTATATGTTTTAGGATATGAGGAATCTTGGCCGAAAAATGTCAGTTCTTTTGATGTGGCAAAATCATTTGGAGAGGCAATTAACAATAACATTGGATCCACAAAAATTATTGCAATATCCTATGGAGGAATGGTTGGCATTCCATTTGCCTCGATGTTTCCAAATCTCACCCAAGAGCTTCACCTCGTGGTGACTGCCTATAAAATGTCCGAAGATGGGGGTGTAAAATTCATTAGGAAGATAATTCAACATGCTGAAAAAGGGGATTATTATCGGGTGGCCCAAGAAATCAATAATATTCCCTCCAATATTCTTATACGATTCATAAGTAAAATGATTACTTGGTTTCGAAGAAAATCCCTTGAAGAAAGGTGGAATCCTCTTTCAACGATTAAAAATGCCTTCAAGGATGTAATAGAGATGGAAATGAAACGGAAAAGGATACTAAGTGAAATTAAATCACCCACATATATATTTGGAGGTGTGAAAGATCGCCTTTTTACTCCAGAGATTTTTAAGGAAACCCAACGACTCATTCCTTCTGCGAAATTGTTTTTATATAAAGGTGCTGGGCATTTATTACCTCTTACAAGATTTAGATCCTTTAAAAGGACCATTTGGCAGATTCTTGAAGGATAAATGTAAAAATAAACTGGGAATCACTATTAGTCAGATGTGCTTGGATTCCCTCCAATTTTCTTTTTTATTTATGGGGTATTAGTAAATTTTTAACAAAATGACGTATTTTAAAATATGAATAATAATGCTGGATTATGATGATCCAAGACGCCCACAAGTTGTTCAAAGAGTCGTAAAGGAAATTAAGGACAAGGGCATTAAATATTGTTGGTTAGAATTCTTAAGTATTGACGGGTTCTTGAAATCGGTCGGTATTAATTCTAACCGTATTGAAGGGATTTTAGAAACAGGAGAAGGATTTGATGGCTCCTCAATAGATGGATACGGGAGGTTGGAGGAGTCGGATATGGTTGCGATCCCCGATCCCAGTACATTTGCAATAGTTCCATGGATTCGGGGTGGCGATAAAGTTGCTCGATTTTTATGTGATATTTACCGGCCAGATGAAAGCCGATATGAAGGTGATGCGCGATATATTCTGCAAAGGCAAATAAGAAGGGCCAAAAAACTTGGGTTTGATATGCAAGCAGCACCCGAATTGGAGTTTTTCTTATTAAAGAAGGAAAATAGCCATGATGTGCCCCAAGCTACAGATATTCGGGGTTATTTCGATGGGGATCCGGGTGATAAAGATCAATTTTTAAGACGGAAGATTGCTTTATATGCGGAGAATTTTCCAGATACGGAAGTCGAGACCGTCCACCATGAAGTGGCTCGCTCTCAACATGAAATAGATATTCGATATAATGAGGTTGGAAAGATTGCCGATTCATGTATTACCATGAGAACTATTGTTAAAGCAGTGGCGGCACAAAATAATTACATTGGCACATTTATGCCCAAGCCTTGGAGTGGCCATAATGGCTCCGGAATGCATGTACATATGAGTCTCTGGGATAAGGATATGAAAAAAAATATGTTTTATGACACAGAGGATCCCAATAAAATTTCGGATAATCTCCGCTACTGGATCGGTGGTCTCCTTAAATATGCCAAGGATATAACAGCGGTATTAAACTCATGGCCCAATAGTTATAAAAGACTGATTCCTGGATATGAGGCTCCTACCTATATTAGTTGGGGATTTAAAAACCGTTCTATGTTGATTCGTGTTCCAAACTTCTTTGATAAATCAAAAGCTGCCCGTTGTGAAATTCGTTCTCCCGATCCTGCTGGAAATATATATTTACAAATGGCAGTTCTCCTTGCGGCAGGCTTGGAAGGTATTTGTAATAAGATTGATCCCGGAGAGCCCACGGAAATAAATGTATTTGGTATGACCCGAAAGGAAAGAAAGGATATGGGGATTCGGAATTTGCCCGAAAGTTTGGGTCAAGCACTCCATATTTACCGAAATTCGGACTTTATGAAAAAAGTTTTGGGCAAACCCGGATATGATGCCTATTACGATCTGAAGATAAAAGAAAACCAGAGGTACAATTCCCAAGTTAGCGAATGGGAGTTAAAGCGGTATGCGGGTCGTTTGTAATTTAAAATTAAGGATTAAAATTTTCCATTTTTTTTATCATTTTAAAACAAATATTCTTATCAAATAAAAAAAAATATTATTTAGAATTGGTATGAAGAAAAACATCTTCAATTTAGATAAAACGGACAAAGAAATTATTGAAATTCTTCAAAATGATTCCCAAATTACTCATAGCAAGATTGCGGACCAGCTGGGTCTATCTCAGCCAACCATCGGGGTAAGGATTAAAAAGCTTGAAGAGGCAAAGATTATTTCCCATCAGATTGGGGTGAATTTGAAGGAGAATCGGGCCCTACATCTTGTAAAAGTTGAGATGATAAACTCTAAACCAGAAGAAGCGATGGAAATGGCAAAATATTGTCCCTATGTGATTAATGCTTTGAAACAATCAGGGGTCTATAATATTTCGATGTATTTGGCTTGTACAAATCTGAAAAGAATTGATTATATTATCGATCTCCATTTTAGAAATCGAGAGTGGATTAAAAAGATTCGGATGGATATCATTACAGATATTGCTAGGGATTTCATTCTGCCAATCGATTTTAAAATTGAAGATTTTTCTGATGTAGAAGAGGAATGCGATATAGAAACTTGCCCTTATTGTATTCATGATGGGGATTTTCATTAAAAATTGTCACAGAATATTGTCAGATCAGGGGTTGATTATAATGGGGATGGATGAAATTTTGGATGTCGATGAAGTTGATAAAAAAATTATCGAGCACATCCAAAAGGAAGGGAGGATTGATGTAGAAGATTTGTTTAATAGAATAAGGGCTAAGAAAGAGGTCATTCAATCTAAAACTTTAAAGCTAATTAGGAGAGGTCTACTAGATGAGATTGCCGGCATAAATTTTCAAAATACAGATCTTCGCTTAGCTAAAGTTGAAATTGAAGCCAGAAACCCTCAAAAACTATGGAATATTTTATCTAATTGCCCTTTAATCTCAAATGTGTATAAAAAAACCGGGAAATATAATTTGCAAATTGATCTTATTGCTTCGAATTTTAAGAACATCAATGAATTTGTGGATAATTGTCTGCGAAAAAATCCTGATGTAATATCTATACGGACAGATTTTATCATTAAATCACTGAAAAAAGTAATCCTCCATGTTTCTTTTAATCATAAAAAGTTTCTTCAAGCAAAATGCAATCAAGATTGTAAAGGAAGAGTCAATTTTTTGGATTAATAAAAGATAATACTTCAAATCATTTTTTCAAAATTTCTCTATATTTCTAAGTTGTTTTTGCAAATTATCCTTTATTTTATTGTCCCAAACTTCATTAGAAATTTAATCGTTTTGAAGATAGGTGTTTATGAATGATTGGTGAATATTTTTGCTGAAAAACCCGGAAATACATATTCTGTGATTTTAGATTTACCTCCTTCTGCGAAGTTTGTTTTGTATATCTTGTATAGAAAAGGGAAACTAAACCGAAAGGATATACGGAAAGAATCTCTACTTCCCAAAAGAACGGTTGGCTTTGCCCTCCGAACATTGTTGGATAAAGATCTAGTGAAAAAATCTAGTCCAAGAAAGATGGGAAGGAAAAGGATTGATTATAGAAAAATTTATTATGAAATTTTATACTAAATGTAGCTTTCTGGTGGTATTCTTAATTGAGAATGATGTATATATGATGAATAATAGAAGAAGAAACAGATGAAAGGGGGAGAAAAAAATGATTGGTATTAAGTCAAGAAACATTAAATTTATGGATGTTGCAAATGAGGAGAAGCCATTTCTTTTAGAAAACGGATGTATGTTGAAGGAAGTTAGAATTGCATATGAAATTTTTGGAAAGATAAATAGAGATAAGTCAAATGTGATTTTGATCTGTCATGCTTTTACAGGAGACTCTCACGTGGGGACTTATGAGGGTGAAAAGGAACTCTCTGGTTGGTGGGACAAATTTGTAGGACCGGGTAAAGCTTTTGATACAAATACTTATGCCGTTCTTTGTAGTAATGTATTGGGTGGCTGCATGGGGACAACAGGCCCCTTATCTATTGATCCCGAAACTGGAAAAAGATATGGTATGAATTTCCCTGGTATTACCATTAAAGATATGGTAAATGCGCAAAGGATTCTGCTTGATGGATTGGGGATTGAAAAAGTAGTCTCTGTGGTGGGAGGTTCTATGGGCGGAATGCAAGTGTTAGAATGGGCTATCTCCTGCCCTGAGCGAATCTCATCGGCCATACCTATAGCAACCACCTCAAGATTGTCTCCCCAAGGGATCGCGTTTCATGAAGTAGGCAGAAACGCAATAGTCAATGATCCAAAATGGAATAATGGGGATTATTCACTTGAAGATCCTCCAAAGATGGGTTTAGCTTTAGCTCGGAAAATTGGGCATATTACCTACCTTTCAGATGAATCTATGAGGAATAAGTTCGGACGGCGCCTTCAAGATTCAGAAGGATATGGATTTGAATTTTGCTCCGAATTTGAGGTTGAATCATATCTTGATTATCAAGGAAATAAATTTACGAAAAGATTTGATGCTAATACCTACTTGTATTTATCAAAGGCTATTGATTATTTTGATTTGGAAAGGTCTTATGGTGAATTGACAAAGATATTTCAAGGCTTAGATCTCCCCTTCCTGATTCTTAGTTTTAGTTCCGATTGGCTTTATCCCACTTATCAGAATAAAGAATTAGTCATGGCTCTTCAAAAAGCTGGTGCAGAGGTGAGCTTTTGTGAAATTAAATCGGATTATGGGCATGATTCGTTTCTTTTAGAAGATAAAAAAATGTCCCCGTTGATAGAGAATTTTTTGTATAATGTGTCCAATCAAAGAGATGTTTTGAGGCAAAAGGAGGTTAGAATACATGAAAAGAATTGATTATGAAACAATTATCCGAATTATCCCAAAAAAATCCAAGGTTTTGGATCTTGGATGTGGAGGGGGTAAGCTCCTACATCACCTAAAGCAATCAAAGGATATCGTGGGATCGGGGATTGAAATCTCCGAAATTGGTGCATCGGAAGCCATTTCCAAAGGATTGTCGGTAATTCAAGGCAACTTGGAAGAGGTAGTGAAAAATTATCCGGATAATTCTTTTGATTATGTGATCCTCTCTCAAACGCTCCAAGAATTGAAACACCCAGATCTTGTCTTTCATCACATGTTGAGGATTGGGAAAAAATGTATTTTAACATTCATTAATTTGGCTCATATTAAATATAGACTCCAAATTTTATTTACAGGAATGTTTCCCAGGTCCGATGATCTCCCTTTTGATTGGAAAACGACAAATATTGCATTTTTAAGCGTTAAAAATTTCAAAGAGTATTGTATGAAGAATAATATTAAAATACGAAATGAAATCTATTTTACGGGTCAAAAAAAAGTGGTATTCTGGAGAAATTTCAGGTCTAAATTATGTATTTATGAGATTTCAAGATGAATAATTAAACTTAAGTTTTCTTCAAAGCCCCATTAAGATCTTCAATAAGATCATTCACATTTTCTATTCCAACGGATAAGCGAACGAAATCGGGGGTTATGCCCCCCTCTTCTTGTTCTTCATGTGATAATTGTTGGTGGGTGGTGCTAGCGGGATGTATGATAAGTGTTTTCGCATCTCCGATGTTTGCTAAATGAGAGATAAGATCAACATTGTTTATCAACTCGATTCCAGCCTCATAACCATTTTTTAAACCAAATCCAATCATTCCACTGTAGAAATCTTTTTTCATATATTTATTTACAATCTCATTTTGTCTTCCTTTAGTTAGGCCAGGGTAATTTACCCATGCAACCTTCGGATGCTTCTCTAAAAACTTTGCGATCTTCAAAGCATTCTCGGAAATTCTTTGCATCCTTAAAGGTAATGTCTCCACCCCTATTAATGTAAGCCAAGAGTTAAATGGGCTGGGCGCACATCCTAAGTCCCGTAATGTTTTTACCCGTGCATATGCAATAAAACTCTGGTCTCCAAATTTTTCTTGAAAATTCAACCCGTGATATGAGGTATCCGGTTCTGCCAACCATGAAAAGTGCTTCGATTCCCCCCAATTAAAATTTCCAGAATCAACTATAATACCCCCAATCGCATATCCATGACCAGAAATATATTTAGTGGTTGAATGAATGACAATATCTGCACCCCAATCGATGGGATTACATAAATATGGGGATGCAAATGTATTGTCAATTATTAGCGGGATTTCTGCATCATGAGCAATTTTGGCGATATGTTCAATATCGGGCATTTTCAATTTTGGATTTCCCAAAGTTTCCAAATAAATTACCTTTGTATTCTTGGTGAGATTCTCTATGAAATTTTGGGGTACATGGGGGTCTACAAATCTTGTACTTATCCCGAATTTTTTAAGGGTGTATCTCATCAACGTGTATGTCCCTCCATACAATTCCAAACTTGAAAGGATCTCATCCCCGTTTTGTAGGAGTGTTGTCAATGCTACTGTTTCTGCACTCATCCCTGAGCTTAAAGCGAGTGCACCTTTTCCGTGTTCTAACATTGAAATTCTTTTTTCCAGAATACTTGTAGTGGGATTCATGATTCGGGTATAAATATTACCTGGTTCATCCAAGGAAAATAGTCTCGCTGCATGTTTATCGTTTTCAAATGTATAGGATGTGGTTTGATAAATTGGGACTGCTCTGGAACGGCCATAAGGCTCGGCCTTTCTATAACCGCCATGGACGGCTAAAGTTTCAAAATTAAATTCTTTTTCTTCTTTCATTTTTTATCACAATCAATATAAAATTACTAATTCAATTCTTTTTTAAAAAATAATTGGTAATAATTGCCCTCTTTTTGAAGGAAAATTATTTGTTCAAGTGTTTCTCCAAATTATTTACTCTCTGTTCTAAATTCTTTATATAGTCTTTTATGGGATCGGGCAAGCTTGCATGCCCCATATTTCGGATTTCGGCCTTCAGTCCTTGACATCCATGGACTCTTCTGCCGGGTACGCCAACAACTACGGAGTTACTTGGAACGTCTTTAGTCACGACGCTATTTGCCCCAATTTTGACATTGTCGCCGATATTTACGGGTCCTAATATCTTTGCTCCCGCACCAACAATAATATTGTTTCCCAAAGTGGGATGTCTTTTTTCTTTTTCTAAACTAACCCCTCCCAGAGTAACTCCTTGATATAGGGTGACATTATTGCCAATCTCGGTAGTTTCTCCAATAACTACTCCATTTCCATGATCTATGAAGAAGCCCTCCCCGATTACGGCATTTGGATGGATATCAATACCTGTTAGATTATTCGCAATAGATGATAGATATCTTGGAATAATTGGCAGACCAAGAGATGATAAGAAATGAGCCACTCTATACAATAAGACTGCTTTTATTCCTGGGTAGGAGGTAAGTACTTCTGGAATACTTTTTGCTGCTGGATCTTTACTAAAGGCAGAGCTTATGTCGGTGCTTAGATATGATATAATCTTTTGTGCCTCGTTTAACATTTCATCTGGCTCCTCCACTGAAATCTTTGGATTCATATTTTTGAAACAATTAACAGGAAAATCAAAATCATTTGAACTCTCTCCTGTATTAATTACGCTCCAATCGAGTTTATAATCATTGGCTATTTTATCCATTTTTCTCTCTCCAAAGTTCTGTAGAAAGATATCTCTCTCCAGTATCTGGGAGAAATATTAAAATTTTCTTTTTTTGGTTCACCACTTCAGCATATTTTATTGCTGCTGCGATCGCAGCCCCTGATGAAATTCCCGCGAAAATTCCTTCTTTTTTTGCTAATTCCCTAGAGTTCTGATATGCTTCTTCAGATGTTACCCTTATAACTTCATCAAGGATATCCACATCTAATACCTTTGGAATAAACCCCGCCCCAATTCCTTGGATCTCATGCGGTCCTGACTTTCCTCCAGAAAGGACAGGTGACTTTTCCGGCTCGACCCCAACAATATAAATAGATTCCTTTAATTGTTGTAATCTTTTCCCTACTCCCGAAATTGTTCCACCAGTACCAATCCCGGCGACAAAAACATCCAATTCTGATCCGATGTCTTTCCATATCTCCATTGCGGTTGTTTTTGAATGAATTTCGGGATTTGTTTGGTTTTTGAATTGTTGGGGGATAAATACATGCTTGTTATTATTTACTAACTCTCTCGCCTTTTCAATAGCTCCATTCATACCTTCAGCTGCAGGGG
>CAZEPC010000086.1:0-13872 GCA_964513765.1 uncultured archaeon | reverse complement strand
TACAATTTGTTTTTCTTCATTACTCAGTGGCATGTTTATTCTTCCTTGCGATTTTTAACTCTATGGTTATTGTTAAGATTGCTCACCATATAAAAAGCATCCATCAATTAATAAAATTCTTATAATACGGTGGCCTTGTGCAATTGAAGAAAAGATGAGTGCGATTGTATGGGGAATAATTATCACGCTTCTTGTAATTGTGATTCTATGGCCGTGGTTTTTGATTCCCATAACACTGGCGGCCATATATTTGTATATACTCTATAGAGATAGAACAAACACATCAAAATTAGTCCCACCCCTATGGACATGGGGAAAGGAGACCAATGAGATCATTGTGAAAAAATGGACCACCCAACCCCAAAAGATGATTTTAGAATACCGATCCACGGAAGAGAAAAAAGATAAAAAGATTTTTACCAACCGCCATCAACATCAAGAATGGAACAAGGTAACAAGCACCTTTGATTCCTCCATCCTCTCAAAGAAGGATGCTGTATCCGTGAAAAAGAACACCCGCCATAAATTTAGGATTAAGGGATTACCACCAGGGAAAAAATTCCGTTATAGGTTTGTTTATAGGCCGACTTCGGGCCGAGACCAATGTACCCAAAAGGAGGGGAAAATTATTCAGCGACCCCATTTTGAGTTTTATACCCCTGAACCTGGGGATGAAGAGTGTTTCTTCGTGGTATGCGGAGATTCACAGCAATCGGAAGTGCTGGCATTGCTAGAATCATATATGTGGTATAAAATCCGAAAGGAGAACCCCGATTTTCTTCTATACTTGGGAGATCACATACATAGCTTCCAAAAAAAGAGGTTATGGTTTGCGTTTTTCCGAATGATGAAAAAAATACTTCCGCGCATTCCGTTTTATCCCACAGTGGGCAATCATTGCGGCGGTTCGGGAAAGGGAGACCAAGGAAAGACCGCAGGTTTCACCTACCTGCTCGCCCCAGATATCGAGGAAAAACATACATGGAACTATACATGGCAATATAAACATCTCTATTTTATCTCAGTTAATTCACTTCCGGTTTTATCTGGCGATGAGCAAAAAAGAGCCCAAACCGAACAATGGCTAAAGCAAAAAATTGAGCAAGCACCTCAATCAGCCTCATTCACGATCGTGTATATGCATGTCCCTTGGATTGGACCACCCTATTCCCAAAAAAATATACCCTCGGAGGTCGAGAAATATTTGGAAAATAACTGGAAACCTATTTTAGATGCTCCTGAGGTAAGTTTGGTGCTTTCGGGCCATAAACATTCCTATGTACGGAAGGGAAAATATTTTGTAAGCGCATCAATGCACGGGATCCGAAAATATAAAGAATTTGATGAGCCAGGTTACAAAGTGAGAAATAAGCATCATTACTTGATTATCCAATCAAATAAAAAAAGATTAAAAGTTACCGCCAAATCTATGGGCAATAAGATCTTAGACACATTTGAGATTGAAGCCTGAAGCAATAAGCCGCCGAGGATCGACCAAAATATCGGGAATGGGGATCAGTATCGAATTCATATGTAGAATTCGACACATAAATGAGATTGGGAAGAGTTATAAAATAAAGGAAAAATCTCAAAGGGATTATATTTTTTATGGCTTTTATTTATAAGTGAGTTTTACCTACTCCAACACAAGGAAAACACAATTTATGACCGGAATATTTTGTTATCTTTCTTATAAAGACGCAATCTCTGGTAGGATAAAAGAAAATTCAACACGACTCTCCCATCGGGGAGAACAAGAAGCTATCACGCATGAATCAAAGAATCTTTTTTTACGGGTTTATATCAATCCAAGTCAGACTAAAAATAATATAGTAAAAATTGAGAGCCTACAGGATGAAAGGGGCGCATTTTCGGTTCTTGACGGGGCGGTTTACAACCCCAAAGAATTAGAAAAATATTCGGAAATTCCGAATTCTTCTAACTTGTCCCCATCTATTAACCGTCTTCTTTACAAAGGGTTGGAAAAGGAAGGAAAGGAAATTTATCAAAAATTGGAAGGAGAATTCATCCATTTGGTAATTGAGGAAAATAAAGTCTCTTGTGCAAGGGATCTGGTTGGATTCAACCCAATCTATTATATACAGAACCATGATCACTTGGTGCTCAGCTCAGAATTAAAAGCACTCAATAATATAAAAGGTACTCCCTCCCTTCTTGAACCTGGTACATATATTAAATTCTTTCACGATGATAGAACCCCAAAAAGTACTAAAACAAAATACATGGATGTGGATGATCTGAAGAAGGGAAAGTCTAAGAACCCCCAAGAGAAAGAAATTGCCCAAGTGAAGAGTCGTCTTTTTGAGTTGCTGGATAATGCGGTCTTTCAGATAATGGAGGAAAGTGAGAATGTCTGCTCGCTTTTGAGTGGAGGAATAGATTCAACCGTGATTTGCTCCTTGGCCCAAAAATATAAACAAAATTTGACCACTTATACTGTAGCGGCAGATAACTCACCCGATTTAGAGTACGCAAAAGCATTTTCAAAAAAATATCCTTCGGTCAATCATAAAATCTATTCCATTTCTTTTGATGATCTTCAAGAAATTATAACTGAAGTAATTTATTCCTTGGAAACATTTGACGCTGCCTTGATTCGCAGTGCCATTCCCATGTACTATATTTGCTCTAAAGTCAAGGAAGATATGGACATAATTCTAACTGGTGAAGGGGCTGATGAGTTATTCGGAGGATACCATTATCTAAAGGATCTTGATGAAGGGAAAGTAAAAGAGGAATTAATCGATATGCTCCACATCGAACATGCACTGGGGTTGCAAAGAGTAGATAGAATCCCCTATTCCTTTGGACTTGAGGCAAAAGCACCTTGGTTTAATCTTTCTTTGGTAAAATATGCCTTTGAGGTTCCGATGGAATACAAGATCCGGAATGTGGGGGGAAGAGAAGTGGAAAAGTGGATTATACATGAAACTTTCAAGAATATCATTCCAGAAAAGGTCTATTTACGGAAAAAAGCAAAGTTTTCTAGGGGTGTCGGTTCCCAATTCTTCATGAGAGATTTCTGCAACCAGAAAATTTCTGATGAAGAATTTAAGAAGCAAAAAGAAGTAATACCCAACAAATTTGCCAGAAGTAAAGAAGAACTATATTATTGGAAAATCTTCGATACAAAGTTCGATGTAAATGCCCAATTTATTAAGAATATCCCGAAAACATCCGAGTTTATACTTTAGGAATCAGATTTTATTCAATCTTTATAAAAAAGTAAAATTGTTATTTTTTCCCTTATTGTTCTTGTATTCTTTAAACTCTTTAAATTTAAAAGAACATCGATATCTTAATCAATAAGCAAGATTTAGAATAATACTCCCACCAGATAAACCATCCCAAATGTGGCAAAACCAATAAGAACCATTCTCAACCCCCGTTTTAACGGAGGTAATTGATTGAGCTTTCCGAAATACATTCCAGACACAAATAAAATGGTTCCAGATAGTCCCATGATTGACCAAAAAGCCCAAGATAGCTCGGGTAAAGTGGCTAAAATGAAAACAAATACTATTGCAACAACCATTGGAGTGGTGAAGTTCATTAGTCCAACCAACATTCCGATTGATTTTGCTTTTTTCGATGCTTCCGGAAATTTCTCTTCAAAGTTCGTAATCATATGTTTTTCGAGTTTTTTTATCTTTCTTAATTGTTCCAAATATTCGGCCTCATACACACTTGTTCCGCTTGAGATACCTAATGCAATTGCAGTGGAGATAATAGACATAATAAAGACATAGCTGCTTCCTTCATCTGCGAGGTATAACCCAATAACCACACCCAAAATTGAATTTATAGTATCAAATAAGGTGTTGATTAAATATTTTTGGCCAACCTGAAAGACTTCTTTGCGAAATTCTTTGTTAAATTCCATTTTGTACTAACAAATAAAGAAATCGTGCATTCATTTTTAAAATTATCGGATCTTTTTTATAAAGAAAACCACAAAGTTAAGAGTCTCCATAATTCTATATTATCCTCCGAGCATTTTTTCTTTTCACTTTGTAATTTGGGTGTATAAAATTGCTTAAAAAGGGTATTAACCCTTCTTTCAAAAAAAACTTATTTCCATTTTTCAAATTCCGGAAAATGGCTAATATATTAATTTTTTAGGACTTCATACTCAATGAATCTAACAATTGTGTAAGATCAATTACCTCAAGATGGCCATCTTCAATATCACCTTTTTCGGCTAAGCTACGACGTGCATCAGACAGATTTCTTTCACAAAATGGACATGTACTCACCAAATAATCCAATCGAATGCCTTTCCTTTTTTCCAAAGATAATGCCTCATTGAGCCGTTTTTCTGAGATTTCAATCGCCCAGTCCTTAAACCCTGATTTAACTCCCGCACCTGCACCGCAACACCACGAATTTTTTCTATTTCGAAGCAATTCAAATAATTTTACTCCCCTTAATTTCGAGAGGACGGATCTTGGTTCCCTAAATACACCCGCGTGGCGGCCCAGATGGCAAGGATCGTGATAGGTTACGTTTATTGATTTCTTTTTTGGATGGAAGAATTGTTTCTGTGAAATTAGTTTGTCCAAAAATTGGGAAATGTGAAGAATAGGTACATCCGAAAAAGACGCAAGGTTTGGGAATTTTTCTGAGTATTGAGAATGTAGAGTCCTAAAACAGCCAGCACACGCTGTAATTACTTTTTTTACCCTTAATTTATTTATAAGTTTTGCATTGTGTTCTGCTAACATTCGGGCAGATTTTCTTTGACCGGTTGTTAATAGGGGGGAGCCACAACACCATTCATCTTTAGAGAGAGTAAAATCAACCCCCAATACATCCAAAAGGTTTAGAATGGCTTGGAAAAGGGATTTATTGCGAAGAGCAGTTGTGCAACCTACGAAGAATAAAATATCCGCTTTTTCCCTAAAAAATTTTTGCGCAATACCCGTCCATCGATTACTATGCTGCTCCCCGTAAGGATTATTAAATTTTTCAATATTCTCCTCAAATATTCTATGGGCAGGGATTTGTAAATTTGCCTCCACACACTCTTCGCGAAGTGCTTCGAATATGTCAAGTGCATGATCCCCAATTTCTTGTTGACATTGAACAGTACAATTTCCACACAAACTACAAGCAAATATCTTCTCCATAATAGATTGAGATAGGGTGTATTTTTCCTCATATATATCACGGGCCATCCAAATTTTTCCAGAACTCGTAAAACTATCCCACTTAAATTTTTCAAAAGCAGGGCACGAAGGCTCATACATCCGATAAATATATTTGCAAGAGTTACATCTGCCACAATAATGGAGCCACTCTTTTACACGATCTAATCCCACTAATTTTCACCCCAGTTCTTTCCTGTCAGATCTTTTAATTTATAGGGGTTTTTGGGAGTACCATTAACCAAAAGCTTTCCAGGATTAAGAATGCCCTTCGGATCAACGCAATCCTTAATTTTTGCAATGAATTCATAAAAGGAAGGATCTGCTTTATCCCAAATCTTTTTTGCAATGGGCGGAGCCATTTTGTAGGGCGTTCCCCCGCAATCCAAGATAACATCTGCGACTCTATCTACCGCCTCTCTGGCTCTTTCCACTTCACGCTTGTCGGAACTATTAAATGCTATGATGAATCGTAAAACAAAATAATGATCTTTCTTCATAGGTCTAAGAACTACAACGGGAAAAAAATCAAGTTCCTTTAGGATTTCATGGCCTTTCGCCAACCCATCGGCCACATTAGTATGTGGTACATAAGATCCCACCCATGTCAAGCCACCACCCCTTAAATCATAAAAGGCAGGTAATTGGGCCGGCAAATCTAAAATGCTATTGAAAACATCGGCAAGTTCACCAAATTCCTCTGGTTTAATTACCAATGCCTCTTGTTTCCTCATAAATTTTTTAAATTCCCTTACTTTAGCCTTAAAGAAGGATTTAGTTTCTGCGGTTATTGTGATTCCCGAGATCATCAATGGCTCATCATCATCAACCTCAGGTAGAGGCAATAAATTTTTGTTAGCTAGAAATTTAATCAATGGGAAGGGATTATTAAGGGTAATTGCTTTTAATACCGGCCATCCGAATAATTGGAGTAATCTCGCCCATTTACCATTTCGAATTAGGCCCGCCAACTTACCCATAAGATCAATGAGATCTTCATCCTGCACAATCCCATGGGCAACTTTTGCAGGGAAATATCCGCATCCAATTTCATCACACACATCCAACTCATCTAACTCATGAACCCAAGAACGTAAAAAGTTATCTGCTGATTTTGGTAAAACTGCATAGTTTATTGAATATTGTGGCTGTTTTATAAGATGAAGCCCTATTTTTGTTACAATCCCCATCGTCCCTTGCGTGGCCACAAATATGCCGGTCATATCGGGTAAAGGTTCCCTGGCAATCCAATATTTTCCCTTATTTATTGCATTTTGTCCAATTTGGACAATCTTTCCGTTAGGCAAGACTACCTCCAAACCACTAATAAAATTATTCGCACATCCGTAAAGAACTCCGAGAGAGCCCAAACCATTCAATAAAGCATTAGTTAATACACTCGTATAGGGAGGGGCAAAGGGGAAAGAGTATCTAAACCCCCTCAACTTGCCACCCTCACCAAATTCACGTTTCAAATCTCCGAATGTAAATCCGGGTTCAACCACGATGAATTTGTTTTCTCTGTTAATTTTTACAAGCCTTCCCATTCGCTTAAAATCGATCACAAGTCCACCCTCATGGGGGAGTGTCAAGCCGCCTACATTCGCACCAGCAGCATAAGGGACCACAGGAATTTCATTTTTATTCGCAAGCTTCATTATCGCCGACACTTCTTGCGTAGATTGGGGCATAACCACAACCTCTGCAAGCGTGGGTGCGACTTGCTCCGTCATATCCATTGAATAATTCATAAGTACTTCGATATCGGTATTTACCCATTGCGAATCCCCCACAATTGTTTCCAATTTTTTACAGATTTCGGAATTCACACTTTTTTCCTCAAGATTACCCGGATACTTCACAAAACGGGACGAATTTTGCTCGGTCTTTGCCACATTATCACCTAGAAAACTATTACTATATTAGAATGAGCTTGGTATTTATAAAATGTCCTATACTCTGGACTATCAAATCATCGCTTTAAACACAAGAAAAGAAAAAAATAGATTTTATTAAAGAGATCTGGTTGATATAATTATGTCTCTAATGCTTCTTCTATCATCCTACGGCGCTCTTTAACCAGCTTTTTTTTAGTTTGCGTAATTTGAGTTTGTAAATTCTGAAAATGGGATGATTCACCACTAAGTTCTTGATGAACCCAATTTATTGCATATTCAATATCACTCAAAACTCTTTTTACCTCTTCCCGCGATTGCAATATTTTATTCCGGGCATTAAAATCGCTGAAGATATTATCAAAAAAAGTGTCCCACATAAAATTGAGCTGCCTAACATCCGCATTGCTAATTCGAGGTAAATTAGGGACGGCATGGTATGCCCGAGAAATCGCATTTTTTCCACGTTGAAGAAAATCTCTTGCATTAGACATTTTGGAGCGCTTCATGGCATCTACTAAAAGGCCTCCCCCAAAGAAAGTATCCCAATTGGCAAAACCTTTCGCCCCGCCCAAGTTCTTAAGGGCATTCTGAAGATTATCTCGAGCAGTAAGCAAATGGGATCTGGCATCTTTTAATTTGTTCCTTTCATGAGCCATCTGTTTCATTTGATTTTGTAACCCCGCAAGCACCTCCTCAATCCTATCTTCAACAGGATCAGGAACGCCTTTACAGACTTTATCCAGAATATTAGCCATCGCCTCTTGAAGATCTTCTTTTCTTCCCTTTAAGTAGACTAAATCTTCCATTTCCTCTTGGGCCATTTCTCTTTTTTCTTTAAGTTCTTTGTAATCGGTCTTTGCCGCTTCTTTTTCATTCAGAGCATCTAGATATTCTGCTTCCTCTTTTTTTATCTTTTTATCCTTATCCCCACTTATTCTGGCTTTGATTGAGGTCCAAGAGATGTTTTTGAGCTTTTCCACATCGTCTTTCTCCTTTTGAGCCTTTTTCTTTAAGTGTTTATAGCGTTTTTTAGCATGCTGGTATTGTTCCTCCAAATGATGTAAATATCTCTGGTGTTGTTCGTATGCTAAATCAATTTCATCTAAGTCATCCAGCTGTTCGGCCACGGTTTCATAGGCACTTAGTAACTTCTCGTTTAAATTCAGCTGAGTAAGATTACTGGGCACCTTGCTTGTTTCATTTTGTTCTTTTGCCCATCCCTTTTTTAAGATCTTTAGATTAGCCCCACAAAATGGGCAGAAATTTACGCGTTTTGGAACCTCCGCCCCACATTTTTCGCAAATAATGGCATCCTTCATATTTGAGAAAAGAAAAGCAGTGAATTTATATTTTTGCAAGTTCAGATGATAAGGGAGAACACGGGGATTTCCTTAGAGTGAAAATTTTTCGTGGCATTCGGCAGCTCTCCCTCGATCAAAATCGAGAACGGAGAGATGGGTAATTTGGCCTTCAAAAACCGAGAAGCTTTCTCGGGCGTGTTGAAATGCACGATTAAAGCAGGAATCATCCAACCTTGTGGCAATTGTCACGTGAGGAAACCAAGACTCGGGAAAGAAGTATTTATGAAGATTAGGCGCGGGGGAATTATTCAGAGAATGATAATCCTTAAATAAATGAAAAATCCGTAAATATACATCCAAAAGTTTCTTTGTGGGGACGGGAGAAACATATAAGACATCTGTTGTTGCAGGGAAACACCCAACCCCCACAAACCTAATGCGAAACGGTTTTAATTCATTTGTTAGGGAAGAAACCCGGCGCTCCAGAGTGCCCATTTGAATTTCATCAAAAATGGCCAGAGTGATATGCGGGGTACTAATCCTGGGTGTAAGTTTTGAACCATAATTTTTCAAGATTTTCCATATCCGCAAGAATCTAAGGGTTGTTTTTTCATCAAAGAGTACATTTATTCCCTTCATTTTAATTCTCTCCTATTTAGTTTCATATTTCGACTTCATCCATCAAACTAACAGCCGCCTTAATCTTCTTGAATATATCCTCCCAATGGGCTGTCCCTATCCAATAGATATGATGGCATTTGGGATTAGTGCATCTCCAATAATTATTATATCTTTTCGAGGTCCCTTTCGGAATTTCACTAATTATCTGTTGTTTTGGCACTTTTTCGAGGTCGCTATTGCATTTGGTACAATTTGAATCGAAGGGTTTAATATCTGGGCCTTTCCACTTAAATTCAGAGGGATCAATGTCCATTGACTTGAAGAAAACCGCTAACTGGTGTTCTAAATCTTGATGAGGGATGTATATCAATTTATCTTCGTTCAAATCTTCCTTTTCATAATGATTTTTTGCAGTAATATAGAAGGGTTCATCCCTAGTTATTAGGAGCCTATTTTCGCGAATTGCCTGCTGCATCACCTTCGGATCCTTGAGGGCATTATCCGCAATCTTTGTATCAAAGCCCAAAATCCGCAAAAATTTGCCCAATTTTCCGAACATTGCATCCACGAGGATTTTACAATCTTTTTTTTCCATCCTTGTTCATTGTTAGTTATGAAAACGGGATGAAAAATTTTATCATTTCCCTTATACATTCTAGAAAAATTGAAAAGAACAAGAAATTTATTTTATTTAAACAGAAAAGAATTATTATCCAAAAATGAAAATTTTTTATGGATACTCTATAAATAATATTATTGTATAATTGAGTATGTGTTGGAATTCTTAAAAAGTTTTAAATCGTGAGAAGACATGTTAGAGGCCACCTTTCAAATCAGTACGGGCATAGATTGGAGAATGGAACGTAGACTTTGGAGATCTGGGATTAAAAGGTGGCAAGACCTACTGGATTTAGGATCTCATCCCCATATTTCTAAACGACACCTTCGAAAGCTAAAGAAGAAAATCATGAAATACAAGACCGCCCTCAAAAACGAAAATTTCGAATATTTTCTCACGGAAATCCCCAGCGGACTGGTATGGAGGGCCTTTCCGAACTTAATTAGAAAAATTCTCTATTTTGATGTGGAGGCAACCGGTTTAAATAAGGATGAAGATGAAATAACCACAATATCAACGTATGACGGGGAAAATATCAGATGTTTTGTAAATGGGGATAATTTATCGGATTTCCCCGATTATGCGGATGAATTTTCGGCAATCTGCACCTTTGATGGAGAACGGTTGGACATACCCTTAATTAATAAACAGTTAGGGTATTATTTCAGCCATATTCATTTTGATCTCTTTCAGCTCTCGAGGATTTTGGGCGTAAGGGGGGGATTAAAAAAGATTGAACGGCGAATGGGCGTGGATCGTGATCCCCTCATTAAAGAAATCAATGGAAAATCGGCTATCTTTCTCTGGAAAGAATATCAAAAAAGCCGAGATAATAGGTTTTTAGAAACTCTTCTGGCATATAACATCGAAGATGTAATCCATTTGGAGGAGATGTTGTATCTCTTTTACAACGAACTCAGAAAGAAGTATAGATTACCCGTGGCAAGAATCCGTTATCCAAAAAAGGATATTGAAAACCCAAAAAATATCTATTCTATTACCATCAAAACTATTAACTCGAAATATTTTCCCGAACAAAAAGTTAATTAAAGAAATACAAGAGATACATGATATAAATAAATAGATGGGGTCAGAGGGAATAGAAAAGTGCTGTTTTTCGATTTAGAATTTTACGTACCTCCAAATGCCAGAAATGATCCGAATAAGCGAGGAACCTTGATTTTTAACCCGGGAAAACGAGATCATATCATTTTGGGAGGACATTTTATCCAAAAGAGGATAGGCGATCGGCCTGGAATTAAGAATATCAGATCAGAACAATCATTTTGGGTTTGGAATGAGGGAAATGAAAAATCGGTTCTAAATAATATTTATCATATTTTCAACCAAGAGTGGATGGAACAAAAACATCACAGGGTGAAAATACTCCATAAAACACTAAGAGACATCATTACAGTGGGAATAGGCATATCCCGGATTGACCTTCCCTCACTCTACATACGCTCGGACTTTCATCGCACCAAATCGAGATCCCGTCTATTTGAAATTTTTCTTAAAACGAAAGTTATTGATCTCAGTAATACGGGGAGCTTTCTTTTTCGAAATGAATATATCTTATACCCTAAAACCCAGAACGAGCTCTTGAGGATTCTGGCACCCGCCCGAAAGCCGAAAAAAGGAGGAAAGGGAGTGTGGAAAAATTACGAGAAACACAATTATAAACAAATTGAAGCACGTTGTAAAGAGGAGGTCCGTCAAATCCTCATGATGTATGAAAATTTACAGAAAAAAATAACACACCAGGAGTGAAATGAAATGTTTAAAAAATTAAAATTCAAACTTAAACGGGGAAATATGGATTACCAGGGTCTAAATCCCACATATTTGAGCCAAGAGTTTCTTTACCCTGTAGACTCTATAGAAGGGAGACCTGAGGCCCATGCATCCACCATCATTGATGGAGGAGTTGAAGGAGATACACAGACATTGTATTGTGCCTGGTTTTGCGGAACTAGAGAGGGAAACATCGATGTGGCGATCATGTTCTCCAAAATAAATTATAAAATCCCCGATCATATAGATAAGAGCACTAGCATTGAATATAAATATTCGAAACCCCAGATTATTGCCGACGATCCCCAAAGAGCGTGCGGAAACCCTGTGATCCACTTGGACAAGAAAGGGAGGCTACATCTCTGGTATGCTGCTTTTTACGCCCGTAATGACCCCCAAGGGAGAAAAAAACAGAGAAAAATATTTTACCAAATCTCCGATGATTTGGGAAAGACTTGGACCAAACCCGATATTTTTTCCGATAGGGATGGATTATGGGTCCGGAATCCCATCTTGGTATTGCAAAACGGAACATGGATCCTTCCCATGAATGATGAAACCACCTACTTGCCGGAATATAAAACCGACTGGTCATCCCGTTTTGCGCGTTCGGAAGACAGGGGAAAAAGCTGGGAATTCAGCAAATTGTACAGCATAGAAGGGGGCATGATTCAGCCTTGCCTTGTTCAATTTAACGATGGGGAGATTTATTGCGTAAATCGGACCAAAACCAAATTTATTGCGGATATGAGATCGTACGATAATGGAGAAAATTGGACCAGCCCCCAGAATACAGAACTCCCCAACCCGAATTCTTGTGTCGCCATATGCAAAAACCAAAAAAACCATATTATTCTAATTTACAACCCCCTCACCAGGGGGAGGGATGTGCTTTCGGTGGCGATCAGCAAAAGTAAAGGAGAGGGCTGGAAGCGATTGTTCGATCTTCAAGAAGAGAAATGGTGCGAGTTTTCATATCCTTGCATTATGCAGACCCGGGATGGAATCATACACAGCACCTACACCTACAAAAGAAAAACGATCTCTCACGATGCTTTTGTCCTTTAAATGAATCGCATTTTTACTTTTTTTGAGTATTTTTTTCACTCTGGTCAAATTTTTCAAGAATCTTTCATAAAACCATTAATATGGATGAAATGAAAGTAACCTATATAGGTGCGGGATCTTTTCGCTTTTCCACCCTCTTTTTTATGGAAATGGCGAAAATGTCCGCGGATTTAGGGGTAAGATTAGAAGTCGCATTATGCGACATTGATAAATCATCTCTTGATCTAATGGAAAAATATTTGAAAAGAATTGCGAAAAAGGCTGCCCGAAAGAAGGGCGCTAATTTAGTTGTCACATCCTCCACGGATCGAAGAGATTTATTGCCCAATTCGGATTTTGTATATAAATCTATTTCAGTGGGGATACAGCAATCGGAATGGTACGATAATTATCTCCCGATAAAGTTCGGGATCCCGCAAAATACTGGTGATACGGTTGGACCCGGGGGCATCTTCAGATCTCTCCGGGTTGCACGAATTTGCTATAACATTGCTAAAGACATGAAAGAATTATGTCCGGATGCACCATTATTAAGTTATACAAATCCTCAAGCAGCATGTGTGATGGCGGCCCGTACAGCAGAACCCGAGATTCAATATATTGGATTGTGTCATGAGTTATTCGGGGGATCCAAAGCAATAAAAAACTATTTCAATAAATATTATCGGAAGGAAATCGGAAAAAAACTGAAAAGCTGGGAAGAATTAGATTTACGCTACGGAGGTGTGAATCATTTTGTGTGGTATACCGATATTAAATACCAAGGAAAAGATCTCTATCCATTTTTAAGAGAAAGGGCGGCCAATATGGTCACAAAGAAAAAATACCGACCATTTAATATGCATCTATGTGATAAATATGGGTATTATCCCTATCCCGGCAGCCGACACATTGCAGAATTCATGCCCGAATATTATAATTACTTTAATTACGAGGAGCAATGTCCCAATTGGTCATTCCCTGTAATTCGGAATGTTGGGCAATTAGCAAAGTTTCGAAAATGGGCATATCGTCTCATGAAATGGTCAACCCACTGGTGGTTTTATACACCCCCCGCCCGGGCAACTCAAGAGAGAGCAATGGATATGACCTTGGATTGGTTACGGAGTAAGGAGGGAAAAGCACCCAGAAATCATGTGGTCAATCTCCCAAACACGGGACAAAAATTAATTTCAAACCTCCCCGAGGATTCAATTGTGGAGGTACCAGCACAATTTAAAGATGGTGTTATCACCCCCATTACCACCATAACGTTACCCGAACCTGTGGAAAAATTAGTAAGACCACATGCAGAACAACATAGAATGGTTATGGATGCAGCACTAGGAAATGATTTCGAGAAGGTGATAAAGGCGATGCTCCATGATCCTATGTGTAAATTTATTGAAAATGAGGAAAAAATA
>CAZEPC010000085.1:0-13888 GCA_964513765.1 uncultured archaeon | reverse complement strand
TTTTCATCATTTTTTCTTTATTTTGTTATTTGGTATGATTTAAATAGTGCGGTTTATTTGGAAAAGTAAGAGTATGGAAAAATATGGGTCAGCCTCTTCATCGGGAAATCCCTCTTGAGAGTAATTCCCATTATAATCCCATCCTTTCCAAATTTTGTCCAAGTATACAATAGTCTCTTCGTATTTATTTTCTTGGCTTATTTTTTATAAGCCATTTTATACTTTCCTTTGGAACAAAAAGCATTTTTAGACAAGATTTTATTGAATAAATAATTGGTTTTTAATAGTGAAAAAATTGCTTCATCAAGAGTTAAATGAAAACTGGAATATTTTAAATGAAGATCGGAACATACAGATAAAAACCCAAATCCCTACTACTATTTTTGAGGCATTAATTTCTCAAAAAATAATTGATGATCCTTTTTATGGAAATAATGAACATAAAATGGGATGGGTCTATAATTCACAATGGCAATACCAATTAAAATTTGATGTAAATCCAGATATTATGAAGAAAGAACGCGTGATTCTCAAATTTGAAGGATTGGATACGATTTGTGATATCTTTTTAAATAATAAAAAAATTGCATCTACGGAAAATATGTTTAGAACTTATGAATTCGAGGTTAAGTCAAAGTTAAAAAGTAGAAATAATAAGTTATCCATTGTTTTTAAAAGTCCAACCAAAGAGGCAGGAAAACTTATCGAAAAACATGGGGTAAAACTTAACACATTTGATGGATTAAAAGGTGTTCCCTATTTAAGAAAAGCACAATATTCTTTCGGCTGGGATTGGGGCCCTAAATTGCCCGACATTGGGATTTGGAAACCAATATCATTAATTGGATTGGATATAATAAGATTAGATTCTGTATACTCTCAACAATTCTTTACCTATTCACAAGATCCAGAATTAATCCAAAATAAGCCTGATTTATCGCAATTGGATGTTGAAAAGGTTGAAATTGATATTAAAACTGAATTAGAGATTATCAATAAGGACCACATAAATATCGATGATTTAAATCTGAAATTAAGGGCGGAATGTATTTCTCCTCAAGGAAAGAATGTATTTGAAAATACAATCCCCTTAAGCTCAGATGCCCATGATTTCTCATTTACTCTTCAATCACCCCAATTGTGGTGGACGCATGATTTAGGGGGCCAAGCTCTCTATAAAATAAAGCTCCAGATTCTGAAAGGATCTGGTAAGATTTTACAAGAGATAGAAAAGGCGATCGGGATTCGGGAGGTCAAATTAATAAGAAGGGATGATGAATGGGGTCGGTCGTTTTATTTTCGCTTAAATGGGATACCTCTATTCGCAAAAGGGGGAAATTGGATTCCCGTCGATCAATTTATTCCTCGGGGTAAAAAATTAGGATTATATGAATTAAATTTAAAGTACAGTAAAATGGCTAATATGAATTTTATTCGTGTTTGGGGTGGGGGGATATACGAAGATGATCTATTTTATGAATTATGCGACGAAATGGGCATGTTAGTGTGGCAAGACTTTCCATTTGCTTGTTCTATTTATCCATTCCATGAGAAATTCTTTGAAAATGTCAAGGCTGAGGCCATTCAAAATATAAAACGATTACGTCATCATGCCAGCTTAGCATTGTGGTGTGGAAATAATGAAGTTGAATCAATATGGTTCGGTTATCTCTTTTTGGCAAATGTATTTTGGAAACCTTGGAAAAAGCGCAAATTCCGAAAAGCCTATTTTAGAATATTCGAGGAAATGTTGCCTCAGATGGTAAAAAAATATGACCCTGGGCGTTCCTCTGAATATTGGCCAAGCTCTCCCTCGAATGGGATAGGAAAGAAAAAATTGCGTTTTATTGATTTCGTGAAAAACCAATTATTTCCGAAAGCCAATAAAGGAGATTCTCATTTTTGGAAAGTATGGCACATGGGGGCTCCCTTTAGTTCATATCGCGAGTTCGATTCTAGATTTATGTCCGAGTTTGGATTTGAATCATTTCCCTCTATGAAAACAATCCACAGCTTTGCCCCAGAGAATGCGTTTGAGTTTTACTCCGACATTATGGAAAACCATCAAAAGAATAGTGCGGGAAATAAGAAGATTATGAAATACATGAAGAAAAGATTCTCCATTCCCGATGGTTTTGAAGAACGGGTAATTCTCTCCCAAATAACTCAAGCAGAGGCCATTGAATATGGGGTCGAACATTGGCGAAGGAATAGAAATAAGCAACATTGTATGGGATCTCTTTATTGGCAGATAAATGATTGTTGGCCGGTAGCCTCTTGGGCCTCTTTGGATTATTATTGCAGGTGGAAGGCCCTTCATTATTTTGCTAAGCGTTTTTATTTGCCCTTATTTGCGAGTATAATGGAAAGTGATGATAGGGCAGAATTTTGGATTACAAATGATTTTAATGAAGTTAAGGAAGGCACTTATATTTGGTATTTAATTAATTCAGATGGAGAGGTTTTGGAAAAGAAGGACATTGAATATAGGGTGGATCCTTGTAAATCTAAAATGATTGATTCTATCTCTCTCGAAGATTATCCTTCAATCGCCAAAGCTACGGAAAAACACATTTTATTCTTCAAAATGTCTTTTGAAGGTAGTGAGGATCAATATGGCTTTCGATTGTTCGGGGATCCGAAAGATTTTCCCTTGGATAATCCAAATATCACCTCAGAATTCTTAAATTCAGAGGATGTACCCCAAAAATATAGATTAAAAAGTAAAATCTCTGAAGATGAACAAAAATCTGAAGAAAACCTGTGGCTCAAAATATTCTCTAAAAATGTGGCTTTGTTTGTGTTTCTCGAATCTGAAGAGGTTGATTTCTTGGCCTCGGATAATTACTTTGCTATGAGACCCGGTCAATCCAGAATCATTAAATTGAGCCCGTTAAAAACCACCCAAGATTCATTTGTGAAGGAGGAGGATGAGTTTAGGAAAGCAATGGAGAAATCTTTGCGAGTCCGTTCTCTATTCGATTTAGTTTGAAAACCTCCTCCCTAAAGGATGGCCCTTGGGCCCACAATTTTGGGTAAATATGCTGGGATTTTTGATAGATTTGAGGGTATTTTTATTCTATTGATGAATCATTTATAAGTGTTTTTTTCCTATTTTTCTGTAGTGATCAAGTAAATGGCAATTCAAAAAGCATGGCCTTTTTCTATGGTTCTCCTTGTTCCCTTTCTCCCTATTTTTGGGTATTATTTGGGTGGAGGATGGTGTCATCTAATAACGCCCGGATTTGTTTTCGGATTGATTCCTCTTTTAGATCTTCTTATCCCGAAGTACCAAAAAAACCCAAGATCTGAGGAAGAGAAAAAAATTAAAGAAAAGTTAAGTTATCGTTTGATAACTTGGATATGTGCCCCCCTTCACTTGGGGGTTGTTTCCTGGGGATTATATGTTGTTGCGGTGGATTGGCAGATCACTTGGTGGGAGACATTCTTGTTGGCAATTAGTATAGGGATTTCAGGTGGGGTGGTCGGAATCAACACCGCCCATGAGCTGGGGCACCGGGTCAATAATAATTTTGAACCTTTTCTGTCCAGACTGATGTTATGGCCTAATTTCTATATGCATTGGATAATTGAACATGTCACCGGACATCATAGGTACGTTTCCACCCCCCAAGATCCTGCAACCGCACCATTAAACATGAACGTGTATAGATTTTGGTTTAGGTCCGTGTTTGGAGGTTTTTCAAGGGTTTGGAAGTTTGAAAAAGAAAGACTAAAAAGAAAAAAGCAAAATCCCTATGGCTTTCACAACAGAGTTATTGTATATACGATTTTTGAAATTCTCCCCGTTATTCTGATTGGGATCTTCCTCCCACTTTCATCACTTATTCTATACCTCATTCAAGGATTTGTGGCGTTTTCATTGTTAGAAATAATAAATTATGTGGAACATTATGGATTATTACGGGAGAAGAAAGATGGAAAATACGAAAAAGTCAAACCTATACATTCATGGAATTCAAATCAATGGCTAACCAATCATTTTTTGTTCCAACTCCAAAGGCATTCAGATCATCATTTTCGTGCAGGAAGAAGGTATCAAATATTGAGATATCACGAAGATAGTCTTCAATTACCCACGGGTTATGCTGGTATGGTTGTACTCGCGTTGATTCCGCCTCTGTGGAAAAAAATTATGAATCCAAGAATTCCAAATAAAATGAAACCACAATCCTCTCATAAGTAACTTCTTAAATAAAAAATTTCAACTAGATCATGTATTCCTATTCCCTTAGGAATTTAAAAGTTCAAAAGAAGTGAAATCTCCGTAATGGAAAAACACAATCAAAATCACCCGAAAGAAAATCATAATCCAAGGAAAAAAGAGGGTCACCAAATCCCCGAGTATTTGAACGATAAAATCAGCAAAATGATAAAAACCACGATCAAAAAGGAAATGGATAAAATTGTGAATAATATTTTGCCGAAAATGGTCTCCGATATATTAAACGAAAATCTATCGGATCTTGAAGAGGAACTTATTCGCTCGGGATACTTTGGAGATCTTGGTGGTGATCAAGGAAATTCAACTGGAAGTCCTGAATTCGATTTGGAATTTAAGGATGATGAATATGATGAGGATTTTCCCGATGGATATAGAGAGGATTTTGAGGCAAAATATGAAGATGAGTTTGGGTTTGAGTATTTTGAAGAAGATCTGGATGAAGAGGAATTTCTTGAAGAGCTCAGATTGGAAAATGAAGATAGAATTGAAAATGAAGATAGAATTGAAAATGAAGACGAGGACGAACTCCCGAATCTTTCTTTTCTTAATTGGAAACTCTCTAAACTAAGTGCCCTAAAAAACAAAATTAAGAAAAAATTGGGAAGAGAATTTGGTGAGGAGAGGTTTAAAGAATTATTTTCGGATCTATTAAATGAAATTGATGATTTTAAAGAGAGACCAAAACATAAAATGTCACAAGAGGATGAGTTGACAAGGGAGGAAAAGAATAAGGAAAAGAATAAGGAAACAAAAAAAGGGAAGTCAATCGGTAAGAATCATAATTATGATGTATTTGCCCCCCAACCAGTCCCTTGGAAAATCAGAGGGAAATCCAAAAAGACCCTTATTAGTGAATTAAGACAAATCTTGCTCAATTTAAATCAATACTATGAATCTGAACTATGGTCTGAATATAGAGACTATATAGAGTTACATAATGGAAGACAATTGGGTTTTGGATTTGCTGCCCATGTGAAGATGAAAGATCATTTGGGCGGATTTAAAAAGCTTGGATTTGATGGATATTTAGATTTCTACCGATTTAAACCACGTTTTAGGAATAATTTCTTATTGGAAGCATTGGATGTGTTTTATGATGAATTAAGTGATGATCTACATCAATGGAGGAAATACCCAAGAACAGCATTGGAAAAAAAGTATCTTAAGATAAGAAACGGCTTCTTTAGGTTAAAAAACAACATGATCCCTCATCAGAGTAGGCAGGAATTCATCCAAAAACTTAGAATTATTTATAAAATTAAAAAGCTGTTAGAAATTTCACAAACATTGATTGATGCCGAATTAATAGGTGGTCGAAACGGAGAAATTAGATGTTCTGATAATTCTTTTATCCCCCTAAAAAAGGAAACAATGTTCACTCGGGCCAACTCAAGAATTTTAAATAAGGCAGAATTGTTGGGTTTTGATAATTTGGCGGATTTTATGGATCTTGACAAAAATCTTAGGAATGAGTATCTCCGGAATTTTCATGCACTATTAATCACGGTTCTTGGGGAAGACTTTTCTGAGATGAAAAAGATGGATCATGTGCCCTTGCAAAAGCGATTCAAAGGAGTATGTGAAGAAATGGATAAAATTAGAGAAAAAATGTTCTCCAGCTAGTAGGCCACAATATTTTTCATCTGTTATAATTATGATCTTATTAATTATTATTGAGATCTTAGTGATCTTTTTTCTACTTAGATTTTTTAAGAAAATATTCAATGGAATATTTCAAATCGTGTTTTTTCCAGCGTTTTATCGCAATATTCCATAGATTAATAAGTGCAATATCGTATATTACGATCCAAACCATGCTTTTTGCCCAACCCGGAAAGAGTGGATCCAATAGAAGTATTTTTATTAAACTGCCCACGGCACCTTCTGTGAGATACAGGGTTAGTGAAAGCAAGCTAAATCTGTCAAGCATTCCCCAAAAGTATTTTGGTTTCACTTTAGATTTGATTTCTTCCGCATTATGGCGGATATCAATCCAATAATCTAAGCACATTATCCAGATCATCAAGCCTATTTGAAGATACGTTGTTTGAACTGGAGTGGTCCGATACATCTGTTCAAGGGGGGGCTCTCCCAACTCTGCATAGAGAACACCACCAAAAATTATGTAAAAAAGACCGGCAATAAATCCAATTGTGACGACCCTTTTTCTGGAGATATTCCTAGACATTGCAAGCCCAAACACAGCCCCATAACATGCATATCCGAAAAGAGGAAAGAGTGCATGGGTATCGCCCACAAAAATGCCCAATATAAATCCCCCCACGTAATTTTGGTTTTCTAAACATTTCACCCATTTAGGCCGCAATATATCCACAAAATATCCGCTATATAGTACAAATACGGTTCCAATAAGGCTCAAGACATAAAAATGGCGAGAAAGCTTCACTTGAGAGTCTTCTTTATTGTGATATAGTCCCCCCACAATTAAACTTAAGAATATTAGACTGAGCCCGATGGCGGTAACTGCACCCATACTAAAAATGGCAGAATATAGATCAGGTATTTGGAGCTTTCCCGTTTCTAAAGATCCCAGGATCAAAGAATAATGATATGGCCCTTCATTAAATCCATATATTCCTCCTCCCCGATTAGTTCGATGAAAGAAAAAGTTAATCACTTTCTCCACGATGATCAATGCTGATCCGAAACTTACAGTTTGTTTAATCATAGGTTTTGGTTTGATAATTCCTTCAAATAAGCGTGAATAAGTAACATATGCAAAAGCAAAACCTGAAATAATTACAAAAAGCCCCGCCCATCTCCCAAAGAATCTAAATACCTTTGAAATTGGGTTTGAACTCATATCAGAGGCAATTTGATTGAGATCTCCCTCGTAAAACTGGAAACTATGGAAAAACATCATAGATAAGATTGCAAAGCCCCGGGAATAATCCAACATTTTTAATCTTTTCATTTTTTCACTCTCCTAGGTTTTTAAAGGTGTGAAGATACAAGTGGAGATTGTTGGTTGAGAAAATTGATTAAATCTATTCTTAGCCCACCTCATTACTAATATCTATCAATTTCAAAAATTAATCCCATCCATGTAACTTCCAATAATTGAGGTATTTAAATTCATTATGTAGATAACATCTATTTTTTAGGTTGTCCCTATGTAATTTCCTTTAAAAATATGAAAAAATCTTTAATTTATAGATCTATTTCGTAATATTTCCAAAACTGAATTTTTTTATCTTCGAAATTCATTAAAGAATTAGTGGGGATTGGAAAAATTGATTATCGAAGGTTTTGATAGAGTTAAATATTATGACATGGAGGAAATTCCAATAGGAACGCATATCGCGTTCATATACCACAATACTCAGAAAAAGTCCAATGTTCTTAAACGGTTTTTTGAGATAGGGTTTAAAAGGAATCATAAAGCAGTTTATTTAGTAGATGAGGAGGAACAAAAAGGGGATATAAACTTATTAATGGGAAACGAATCCCAATCTACCAATAATCGTATTATTATAGAGAATGCAATGGATGTGTATTGTGCAAACGGTAAATTTTCTCTTGAGGAAATGTTTAATAATTGGGGTGCTTTCATTCAATTTTTTGAACAACAAGGTTTTGATGGGGTAAGGGCCGTTGGGGAAATGTCTTGGGCGCTGAAAGGGCTTGAAAATTCAAAATCTTTATTCGAATACGAGTCGAAGCTTAGAGATTTCTTTAAAGATAAACCCATCTTAGCTTGCTGCGCCTATGATGCACGCCTATTCAACGGACAAACTATTCTGGATGTACTTAAAACTCACAAGTACGTTTTTATCGATGATAAAATCTTTAAAAATCCTTTTCAACAAGATGTTGAGGAATTTTTGGAAAATTATGTGTCACATGCATTATCCAATACTTATTGAAATATTCTGATTAGTCCAATGTCCTTTTTTTCGGAATCTGGAAGAAGAATTTTGCCCCCCTCCCTCTTCCTTTTGATTCTGCCCAGATTTTGCCCCCGTGAAACTCAACGATCTTTTTTGCCAAATAAAGGCCTAGGCCAACCCCCTCATTTATTATGTCCTTATTAATATTTTGATGCTCGATTTTGCTTGCTCTGTTGAATATTTTAGGCATTTCTGAGGCAGTTATTCCTATTCCGTTGTCTTTTATAATAAATTGAATATTTTCTTCTTGATTTATGGTCATTATTTTTATTTTTCCTCTTGGGGGAGTATAATTGATTGCATTCACTAATATATTTGCCAACACTTGCTTGATTTTTGTTCGATCCACCATTATTTTAGGTATTTTAGGATCTATTATTATCTCCATTTGATGATTTCTTTTGTTAATGGAATCTCGAAAAGTATCAATAATTTCATTTATTATTTTTTCAGGCTCTGTAGGTGTTTTTTCAATTGAAAATCTTCCCCCTTCTATTCTAAGACTGTCTAAAATTGAATCGATAAGATTTTTTAATCTTCTTGCTCCTTTTTGGATAAGATAAAATAATTCATTTTCTCTTCTTGTGAGTTTTTCTTCTAAACTCTTCGATAATAAATTTGAGGTACTTTTGATGGCATTGAGAGGAGTTTTTAATTCATGTGAGGCTCTATAGATAAAATCCCGTTTTAATTTTTCAATATTTTTCAGATTTTTGAGTTCCTGTTCGTGCAAAATTTTGATAAGTTTTTCAGATTCCTCTAAAAAGGTCTTTTTTTCAACCATTTCAGTGATATCTACGAGGGTGATAATCAAGCCAGGTTCTTCATTTTCAAATTCAATCGGTTTAATTTCCATTTCAATCCAAATTACTTTATTAGTTTTATATGTATGTATTTTCAAGGTATTTTTAATGGTTTTAATCCTTTGGGAATCAGAAAATTGCTTTTTTAGTATCTTTTTCATAATTTTCTGGGTTCTGGAGGGTAAAGGAGGTAAAAATTCCCGCACATCTCTTCCTAATACCTCATTTTTATTTAGTTCTAAAATCTCTTCGGCGGTTTGATTAATATAATCTATTTTATTATTTTTTATAACTCCAATTCCCACACCAGTATTTTCGGTGATCATTCGGATTTTTTGTTCATTAGTTCGTAATATCTCATTTTGCCGATTTAATTTTTCATTCATTTTGAGTAAATCATGGGAATAGATTGCTCTCTGAATATGATTTCCCGAGTGGTTTGAAATATATTCTAATTTTTTCCTAGTTTCGCTTGAATAATCATTTATATTAAAAGAACAAGTATTGAGAACCGCAATTATCTTGTTATCAATAATGAAGGGATGGGTTGAGATTGTTTGTATTCCCTCTGATCTCAAAAGATCATTAAAGGGAAGATCATCGTAATTCGCATAAACAGAAACTCCGTTTTGGATTAAAAGGGCTTGCTTAGAATCCGCCTTCATCAGTTTTTTTTGCTCTATGAATTTTTCACTCAAACCTACATGGGATTTTAATATGAGATCTCCATCTTGGTTCGTTAAATATATTCCCGCTGCATCAACCTCATGCAAATTCTTTACTAAAGTGTTGGTAATCTTCCAAAGGATCTTGTCTAAATCCTTAGTTTTGCTCATTTCATAACACAACTGATCGAATACTTCTTCAGATCCTATATCTGATGTTTTGGTACTTTTTGGTTCCCTGGATGTACCAATAAACATTTCTCTTTCAATATTTGGCAGATCTAAGGTTAACGGAGACACTTTGGTTTGGATTGGGATTATCTCATTATTTTTGCTCTTTAAAGGAAATGTACATGTGCTTTCGGCTTGTGTAAATATGTCTTGGAGGACCTTTTGGGCTTGTTTATGGATTTCTCTCGGATGAAGCCCCATAATATGCATTCCTTTCATTTCATCTTTTCTGTATCCCAACCTTTCGCATGCTTTTTTATTGGCAAAATGAATTTCTCCCTCTCCATCGAATATAAACACCATATCCGGGATATGATTTAAAATAATCTCAACTATCTCTTGAGATTTAAGTCCCTCAAAAGGATGTTTAAAATTAGAATTAGGTTGCTCATTATATTTATTTGATTGAAGTTTCTTCATCTTCTTGGTTTCCTTTTTTGGTTTCCCTTTTTTGAATTTCATTTTTTAAACATCTTAGAGATTAGGGGGTTATAATTTTTCTAAAAGGGCTTCAAACTCATCAAAATTAAAGGGTTTCAAAAAATAGCCGTCTGCTTGGGTTTGCTCCACTCTTTTTTCTACTTCGTATTTTGGGATTGCAGTAATATAATAAACGGGGGTTGCAGATAATTGAGGATCCTCGTTTTTCTTAATCTCCTCGCAAATTTTATACCCATCCTTCTCGGGAAGCATTATGTCAAGCAAAACAAGTTTAGGTTTATGCTCTTTAATCTTGGGTATGATATTTCCACCCTTCTTGAAAACTTTAATGTTCGTCTTTTTATAGCTGAAAAAACTTTCTAATACTTTTACTGTGGATTCATCGTCATCAACGACAAGGATATCAATGCCGGATCCTCCTTTTTCCTCCTGTGTTTCCAATTTATCGTGGATTTTCTCTTGCATTTCATTACATTTTTCCTCAATTTGTATCATCTGTGATAAATCATTGCTTTCGATTTCAGCCTTTAATTTTTCTATCAAAAGATGGCAGGTCCCTTTGATGAAGGTGAGATTTTCCTTTAGATCGTGGGAGAAATCGGAGTAGCTTTCAATAGCTGGAAATTTGGGATAAAGTGTGATAAAATAAGCGACGGAATCCCTTATGAGTTTTGAAAGACTGTGATAATCATTTTTTTCCACAAATTCTTGCCATTTTTTCTTAATTTCCTCTTTAATGGTGAGGGCAACACGTTCCTTTTTATTTGAATAAACTTTTTTTCCCTTTTTCCATTTCTTAAAACCTTCCGTGATCTGCCCTTGCCAAATGGCTTTTTTCCCCGTTTCTTCTTCAAATTTCTCCATTTCTTCTGTTTTTTTAAGTTCAGCCATAGGTCTAAAAATTACTTATTTTTTGTTGCTTGAAAAAGTTGTGATTTGGAATTATTGTATGTACTTTTTTGGAAAGTTTTCAAAAGGAAAGTATAATAGATATTTCTTTCACATAACAACTTACAAAGGTCGTTTTTTTTACAAAAAAGAAAAGGTGAAAAGACTTTTTTTGTAAAAAAACTAAAAAAGAAATAGGGATCTTTTAAAAAAAGATCTTAATTTTCCATACCTTTTGAATTACTATAAATTACAAAACAAAGTTGATAGTAATGATGCAAGTATTTAATCAAATTGATGATAAAGATAAACGGATTATCAAGATCCTTCAAGATGATAGTGGGGTTTCTCATTCGGAGGTCGCAAGAGAACTTAATATGTCGCAACCGGCAATACGGGCGAGGATACTAAAGCTTGAAAGAAAGGGGATTATTAAAACACAAACGGGTTTAAACTTGAAAAATGCAGGTCTTCCCATTATGACAATAGATTTGGATTGTAAGAATTATGAGAGGATTGCCAATAAAGCCCGGTACTGTCCTTTTATTATCAATGTTATCAAAAAAACGGGTAAAAGTAATGTCCAAATTATGGCTACGGCAAAAAATATGGACGTAATTAATCATTTTATGGAGAAATGCCTTAGAAATGATGATACCGTTGATATTATTTCCAATTCTGTTGTGGTGGGCATGCTTAAAGAATATATTATTCCCATTAATATTGATGTGGAGCAATATGATGCTAAAAAATGTCCTATTGAATGTCCATATCAATTTAAATCGAATGATATGTTTGTAAATCAATTAAAACAGAAGAGTAATATTCCGGCTAAAATATATGAAAATAAACCCAAATATAATATCAAGAAACATATAAATCAGATCCTCAAGTCTATCACAGATATTGCTGGTTGTGATGGAATTGGTCTTAAACTACATGATGAGGACAGCAATATTAAATATTATGTCTGGGAAAATGGGGTTCATAAGGTTTTTATCAATAATACCACAGAGGATATGAAAAATGTCTGTTTATTCTCGAAACTAGTGAATAAAAAGGTACCCGAAAGAAAAAGATGCCAAGAAAATCCTAATGAGAATAACCCAAAATGTTATATCTTCAAAAATGCCAAACGGGTCATCAAAAAGTATAAAAAAGAAACTGAAGATGATTCATCCTCCAATGAAATATGTGAGTTTTACTGTGAAAAATACAATAATTTGGTCTATATTCCGATCCAAGCGAATAGTGGGAGGGAATATGGAAATATTATGCTCGCCTATGAGGATTTCGGTGGTTTACCTGAAGATAAAATGCATATGGTGAATACGATTTTAAACTTTTTCTGTGAATCCTTAAAAATTTCGAACTACCTATAAACTCTCTATTTTTTTATTCCATTTTTTTCATCTTATACTTTCTTCTTAATTTACCCATCTTTCGCCAACTAGGTTCTTCATCCAGTTTATACTTTTATTTATAAAACTTCTTTACACAATCTTCCAATTTTTACCTATTTTTTCTAAGAAATTTGTTATCAATCCATACTAATATATTTTATTAGATACAATATTTACAAGGCACCTTTTAATAATGATTCTAAACACCTCATGAATGTTGATAATAAAAATAGGGCTAATAAACTAGTTCATTCAAATACAATCTCCATTTTAGGAAACTAAAAACTCATGTGGATAAGGATTATCTCTTTAAGAACTCTCAAATACCCAAAATTCCCTCATTAAAGGTTTTTTGGTATTTTTTCATATTCTCATTCTATTGATTATAGGAAAATCTTTTTGGGTTAACTAAAAACTATAGAAGTTATTTTAATATAGTCAGCTTTCTAAATAATAATTAAGAAACAGAGACATTGTGAATAGAAACTAATCCGAACTTAAACATATATGAGATTGAGTAAATTACTCTAAACCTGATATCAAACTTAAATAATCTCTATTCATGTTTCTGTAACCTTTAGATTTGTCAAGAGTATACATTATAAAGGGAATATATGAAGGTGTATAATTGACACAATTAACTATTACCCAGGATAAAAAACAAGACAAAAACAAACAAGACAAAAACAAACAAAACAAAACACCCTATAGGATGGGGGCTATCCCAGATCTCCCCACCTATAATTATTTAGCATTAGTGAAATAACTATTATGCTGAACTAAAACACACCCGAGATAAGAGGCACATCCCAGTTCCTCTTATCTCAACATCTATTCATCCATCTTGGTATGAAAGATATTATTAAGAATTATAAAAATCAGAAAAATGAAAATGATGTTTAAGTGATTAAATTATTCGCGATTAAATTATTCCCCTACGCGATTATGTTATTACCCTAACCCAAGAAGGGAACTTTCCCCGGAGTTCCCTTCTTTATTACACTAAATCGGACGGGGGCTTTCCCCGAAGCTTCCGTCCTTATATTATATTCAAACGGACAAGGGCTTTCCCCGGAGTTCTTGTCCTTATTCTTTTTATTATATTTAAAGGGGAGGGGGCTTTCCCCGGAGCCACCTCCCTGTTCTCATTATTTTACTCTTCCTAATATTAACAAACAGTAAAAAAATTATTGGCAAATAATAGAAACGAGACAAAACTGCCAATTAAATCATAGTTCTTTAATTTATTTCAATATAATAAAAATAACTGAAAAGCAACAATAGAACTATGGATAAGAAT